>JAQBXT010000107.1 GCA_027624175.1 Pseudomonadota bacterium
GGCGAGTCTTCTCATGGTTCCTCCTCCAGGGAAACCGCATAATAAGTCATGTTCCCCGGAAAATGGTACGACGACGTGGCCGTCGGCGAGCGCTTCGGCACCAGCGTCACGGTTACCGAGGCCCATCTCGTTCTCGGCTCGGGCCTCTTCGGCGACTTCAACCCCTTGCACGTGAACGAGGAATTCGCCAAGGCGTCGAGGTTCGGCACGCGCATCCTGCACGGGCCGTTCACCAGCGCCCTGGTGTCCGCGCCCGTCGGCAACTACTTCGCAGGCACCGCGCTCGCCTACCTCGAGCACCACTGCCGCTTCAAGGCGCCGGTGCGCCCCGGCGACACGCTGACCTCCGAATGGACCATCGCCG
Organism: Pseudomonadota bacterium; assembly: GCA_027624175.1. GTDB lineage: Bacteria > Pseudomonadota > Gammaproteobacteria > Burkholderiales > SG8-39 > JAABQT01. The sequence continues at coordinate 365 of JAQBXT010000107.1, forward strand.
AGAAGCACGACAAGCCGAAGCACCAGGGCGGGATCGTGGTGCTGCGCTGCGCCTGCACGAACCAGAACAACGAGCTCGTCGTGGAGGCGGAAGGCAAGCTGCTGGTGGCGAACCGGCCTAAAGCGTGAAGCGCTCCACCCAGCGCCGGTCGATGCGGTCCTTCCAGCGCCATGCCCACGCGCCTTCCCAGCTCACACCGCCCCAGTCCGCGATCGCGAAGCGCTCGCCGCAGCCGATGAGCGCGAGCGTGCGCCGCTGCGGCACGTAGCGCTGCTGCGCGCCGGCCAGGTTCGCCGCCAGCACCGGCGCATGGCGCACCGCGAACACACCCGATTTCGGGTGCGGCGCGTCGCGCAGCGTTGCGCAGTCGCCCGCTGCGTATACCTCCGGATGCGAGACGCTGCGCAGCCGGTCGTCCACCAGCACGAAGCCGCGCTCGTCGGTGGCGAGGCCACTCTCGCGCAGCCAGGGCAGCGCGGCCGCGCCCGCCGTCCAGATGACGAGGTCGTATTCCCCGCGCATGCTCTCCGCGAACGCGACGCTGCGCAGGTCCACGCCGTTGCGCGCAAGCTGGCGCGCGATTCGCCGCGCGAGGCCCGCGCGGAACATCGGCCGGTCCGAGTACAGCGTGACGCGCGCGTTTGCCCGGTGCGCCACCGCCATGGCCATCTCCACGCCTGCGGCGCCTCCCCCGACGACGGCCGCTGTCCTCACTCGGTCCTTTGCTTCGAGCCACTGTTCCATGAAGTGCTCGAAGGGCTTGGCCGCCAGCGCGTAATCCGGCGCCGCGGCCTGCGAGCCGACGTCGAGCGAAGCGCGGTCGTACGGCAATTCCAATCCGTCGTCGAGGCGGGCGATGCGCCGCTTCGCGTCGAGCGCGGCGACGCTCCCGAGGACCAGCTTCACTCCGGCACGCGCCGCGAGCGTCGCGACGTCGATGCGGATCTCGTCGAGCTTGTAATGCCCGGCGACGAAGCCCGGCAGCATGCCGGAATACACATGATGCGGGTACGGCGTGACCAGCGTTACTTCGCCCGGCACGCCCGCGCGCAGCACCCAGGCATGCGCGTGTCCGCCGCCGACGAGCAGGACGCGCTTCACCCGCGCGCTTCTTCCCGCTTGCGCAGCTCCTTGCGCTGCACCTTGCCCGTGGTGGTCATGGGCAGCGCGTCGATGAACTCGATCTCCTTCGGATACTCGTACGGCGCGAGCCGGCCGCGCACATGCTTCTGGATGTCCTCCTCCAGCGCCTTGGACGGCTTCTGCCCCGGCTGCAGCACGATGAACGCCTTCACCACCGCGCCGCGCGTGGCATCGGGCTTGCCGATCACCGCGGCGTTCGCCACCGCCGGGTGGCGCACCAGGCAGCTCTCGATCTCCGCCGGGCCGATGCGGTAGCCCGCGCTCTTGATCACGTCATCGGACCTGCCCTGGTACCAGAGATAGCCGTCCTCATCCATCTTGCCCTGGTCGCCGGTCAGGCCCCAGTCGCCGATGAACTTGTCCGCGGTGGCCTGCGGGTTGTTCCAGTATTCGAGAAAGAACACCGGGTCGGCCTCGCCGTTGCAGCGGCGATGCACCGCGATCTCGCCGAGCTCGCCGCGCGGGCGCTCATTGCCCTGCTCGTCGATCACCTCGACGCGGTGGCCCGGATAGGGCCGCCCGATGGAACCGGGTTTCACCGGCCAGGCTGCCTGGCAGTTGCCGACCACGTAATTGATTTCGGTCTGGCCGAACATCTCGTTGATGGTGACCCCGAGCTGCTCGCGGGCCCAGTCGATCACCGTGACGCCAACGCTCTCGCCCGCACTCATGATCGAGCGCAGGTTCAGGTTGTATTTCCTTCTCGGCTCGGGCAGCGCCTTCATCATCAGCTTCAGCGCGGTGGGAAACAGGAAGGAATTGCGCACGCCGTACTTTTCCAGGAGGTAATACGCCTTCTCGGCGTCGAACTTGCCGCGGTAGCCGAGGATCGGGATGCCGAACGCCCACGACGGCAGCAACGCATCGAACAGGCCGCCCGCCCAGGCCCAGTCCGCGGGCGACCAGAACATGTCGCCGGGCTGCGGAAACAGATCATGCGAATGCACGAAGCCGCTCAGGTTGCCGATGAGCAGGCGGTGCGCCTCGTAAGCGCCTTTGGGCGCGCCAGTGGTGCCGCTGGTATAGATGATCAGCGCCGGGTCGTCTGCCGCCGTGTCCACCAGCGTGAATGCGCTGCTCGCCTTCGCCAGCAGCGCTTCCCAGGCATGCACGCCCGCTTCGCGCGCACCGCCCACGCCGATTACATGCCGCAGGCCGGACAACTTGCCGCGGATCTGCCACAGGTTGGCAAGCGTCGTCGGTTCGACGATCGCCACGCTCGCGCCGGCATGCTCCATGCGGTATTCCAGGGCATCCGGCCCGAACAGGTGCGACAGCGGCAGCGCCACCGCGCCCATCTGGAACACCGCCATGTAGGCGATGGCGGACTCAGGGCGCTGCGGCAACAGCAGCGCCACGCGGTCGCCGCGCCGCACGCCGAGCGCGGCGAGCGCGTTGGACAGGCGGTTGGCCTGCTGCTGGATGTCCCAGAAACTGTAGGCCGCGGTGGCCCCCGATTCGTCCTCCCAGTACAGGGCGAAGCGCGTGCGATCCTGCGCCCACTGCCCGCAGCAGGCCTGCGCGATGTTGTAGCGCTGCGGCACGTTCCAGCGGAAGTCCCGGGTCAGCTCGTCGTAGCGGTCGGGCATCGCGGGCATTCTATACTTCGCCCATGACGCCCCGAGCCCTGGTATTCGACGCCTACGGCACGCTGTTCGACGTGCACGCCGTGATCCGCCGCTGCGAGGAATTCTGGCCCGGCAAGGGGGAGCCGCTGTCGAAGCTCTGGCGTGCGAAACAGCTGGAGTACACCTGGCAACGCAGCCTGATGCGGCGCTACCTGCCGTTCTCGCAGGTGACGCGGGACGCACTGGCTTATGCCTGCGAGTCGCTGCAGCTGGCGCTGGACGGCGCGCGCGAGGCCGCGCTGATGGAGGAGTACGGCAAGCTCGCGCCCTACGCGGATGTGCCGGCGGCGCTGCAACGCCTGCCAGGCAAGCGCGCCATCCTGTCGAACGGCTCGCCCGACATGCTCGAGCCGCTGGTGCAGCACTCCGGATTGCACTTCGATGCTGTGCTGAGCGTGGACGAGTTGAAGTTGTTCAAGCCCGTGCCCGAGGTCTACCAGCTCGCGGTGGACCGGCTGGGCGTGCCGAAGGAAGACATCGGTTTCGTGTCCTCCAATGGCTGGGACGCACTCGGCGCGAAGTCCTTCGGCTTTCGCGTGTACTGGATCAACCGCCTGGGCGCGCCGCTCGACCGGCTCGGCTTCCAGCCCGACGGCCTGCTGCGCTCCCTCGGGGACCTGCCTGAAATTCTGCGCTA
>JAQBXT010000032.1 GCA_027624175.1 Pseudomonadota bacterium
ACCGCGAGGGCGTCGCGGCCGGCGTCGCGGCGATCATCGCCGCGCGTTCCGCCCACGAGTTGGGCGCGCCGGAGCGCCGCGCGCAGTGGCTGGAGCGCGCTGAAAGCTCGGGCGCGCGCGCGGCCGGCCTGTTGTCGCAGGCGGTGATGGCGCTCTCGGAACGCGACTACGCCGGAGCGCGCGACGCGCTACGCAGCCTGCAGGGCTTGGGTGCGCGCCACATCGCGGCAACGCGGCTGATGCTGCGCGCCGCGCGCGGCATGCGCGACTGGGAGGAAGTGCTGCGCATCACCGCCCTGCTTGCCAAGCGCAATGCTCTGTCCCCGAATCTGGTCGAGGAATACCGCGTGCAGGCGCACGTCGAAGTGCTGGCGCAGGCGGCGGAGGATCGCGGGCGCTTTGAGGAGCGCTGGCGCCACATCGCGCCGCGCGAGCGCACCAGCGCGCGCATCGCCGCTGCCGCGGCGCGTCATGCGCGCACGCTGGGGCTCGCGGCGCTGTCGCGCGAGGCCCTGGAGAAGGCGCTGGCCGTCGAGTGGGACGCGGCGCTCGCGGCGCTCTACGGCGAGTTGCCGTCGATGGAGCAGGGCGCGCGCATCGAGGAGGCGCGCCTGCGCATCGAGCGCGCCGAGCGCTGGCTGCTCGATCAAAGCGAGGACGCGCAGCTGCTGGCGGCGTTGGGGCGCCTGTGCGCGCACGCCGAGCTCTGGGGCAAGGCGCAGAGCTACCTGGAGGCCAGCCTGTCGTTCGCCGAGACGCGGGCGACACAGCTGGAGCTTGCGCGGCTGCTGGACCGGCTGGAGCGCGGCGCCGAGGCGCAGCCGCACTACCGGCGCGCGGCGGAGCTGCCTTAGCGGGCGCGGGAGTAGAATGCAGCCGCAGCCAGCAGCCAGACGAGGCTACAGTGACCGAATTCGATCGCATCACGCAAAATCCGAAGATCATGGGCGGCAAGCCCACGATCCGCGGCATGCGCGTGACTGTCGGAACTGTCGTGGGGTTGATCGGCGCCGGGCGCACAGTCGAGCAAGTGCTCGCGGACTATCCGTACCTCGAACGCGAGGATGTGCTGCAGGCGCTGCGTTACGCGGCCTGGCGCGCCGAAGACAGAGAACTCACGCTTACCCCTGAATGAAGGTCTTGGTGGACATGAACCTGTCGCCCCGCTGGGCGGCCGAGTTCCGGTCCCGCGGTTTCGAGTCGGTCCACTGGTCGCAAGTTGGTGCAGCCACCGCGCCAGATGAGGAAATTCTTCAGTGGTGCGCGGCGCATAGCCACATCCTGTTCACGCACGATCTGGACTTCGGCGCCATTCTTGCTGCGTCCAAGGGAATCAATCCCAGTGTCATGCAGCTGAGGACGGAAAACGTCGTTCCGGAGGCAATGCTGGACAGGGTGACAGCCGCACTACGGCAACTTGCATCGGAACTTGCGCAAGGAGCGCTCGTCACCATCGAGCCCGATCGGCACCGGGTTCGCCTGCTGCCCCTCACGCGCTAGCAGGGTTCAGGCCCAGTCTCTGGGCCGCAGAAACTCCTTGTAGAGCGTCTCCTCGGCGGAACCCCCTTCCGGCTTCCAGTCGTAGCGCCAGGTCACCCGCGGCGGCAGCGACATCAGGATCGCCTCGGTGCGCCCGCCGGACTGCAGGCCGAACAGCGTGCCGCGGTCGTACACCAGGTTGAACTCCACGTAGCGCCCGCGGCGGTAGGCCTGGAAGTCGCGCTCGCGCTCGCCGTACGGCGTCTCCCGCCTGCGCTCCAGGATCGGCAAGTAGGCGGCGAGGAAATGGTCGCCCACGGATCGAACCAGCGAAAAGCAGGTGTCGAAATCCGGCTCGTGCAGGTCGTCGAAGAAGATGCCGCCGACGCCGCGCGGCTCGTTGCGGTGCTTCAGGAAGAAGTACTCGTCGCACCAGCGCTTGAATCCCGGATGGAGGTTGTTCCCGACGGCCGCCTTGCAGGTCGCATGGAAATGCTGCGCATCTTCCTCGAAACCGTAATATGGCGTGAGATCCATGCCGCCGCCGAACCACCACGCATCGCCGGCGGCAAAGCAGCGCACGTTCATGTGCACCGTGGGGCAGTAGGGATTGCGCGGGTGCAGCACCAGCGACACGCCCATCGCGTCGTAGGCGCGGCCGGCGAGCTGCGGGCGCGAGGCGCTGGCCGAGGCGGGCAGGGCCGCGCCCTGCACGCGCGAATAGTTGACCCCGGCGCGCTCGAACAGCGCACCCTCTTCGATCAGCCGCGAAATCCCGCCGCCGCCTTCGGCCCGCGTCCAGGCATCGCTGCGAAAGGTGCCGCCGTCGATGCCTTCCAGCGCCGCGACGACGCGCGCCTGCAGGCCGGTGAAGTAGTCGCTGACGGCGGTGGCGTTCACTTCCTCAGCGCGCGGTGCCCGATGTCTTTGCGGTACTGCATGCCCTCGAAGCGCACGGCCTCGAGCGCGCCATAGGCGCGGCTGCGCGCCGCGCGCAGGTTGTCGCCGAGCGCGGTCACGCACAGCACGCGCCCGCCGTCGGTGAGCACCGCCTTGCCCTCGGCGCGGGTGCCGGCATGGAAGATGCGACAGTCGGCGGCCGGCGCGGGCAGGCCGTCAATGCGCTCGCCCTTTCTCGGGTCCTCCGGGTAGCCGTGCGCCGCGAGCACCACGCCGAGCGCGGCGCGCCGGTCCCACTCGGCCTCCGCATCCTGCAGCCCGCCCTCGAGCGCGCGCTCGAGCAATTCGAGCAGGTCGGATTTCAGGCGCAGCAGGATCGGCTGCGTCTCCGGGTCGCCGAGGCGGCAGTTGAATTCCAGCGTCTTCGGATTGCCCGCCGCGTCGATCATCAGCCCGGCGTAGAGAAAGCCGGTGTACGGCGTGCCCTCCTGCGCCATCCCCGCGATCGCAGGCTGGATGATCTCGCGCATCACGCGCGAGTGCACCTTGGGGGTCACCACGGGCGCCGGCGAGTAGGCGCCCATGCCGCCGGTGTTGGGTCCCCGGTCGCCGTCGCTCAGCCGCTTGTGGTCCTGGCTGGTGGCGAGCGCCAGCGCATGCGCGCCGTCGGCGATGACGATGAAGCTCGCTTCCTCGCCCCGCAGGCATTCCTCCACCACCACGCGCGCGCCCGCGGCGCCGAGTCTTTGGTCGCCCATCATCATGTCGATCGCGGCATTCGCCTCCTCGACGCTGGCGGCGACCACCACGCCCTTGCCGGCGGCGAGGCCGTCGGCCTTCACCACGATCGGCGCGCCCTGCGTCGCGACATAGGCCCGGGCCTGCGCCGCGTCCTCGAACGTGGCGTGGCGCGCGGTCGGAATTGCGTGCCGGACCATGAAGCGCTTGGCAAAATCCTTCGAGCTCTCGAGCTGCGCCGCGGCGCGCGTCGGGCCGAAGATGCGCAGCCCCGCAGCGCGAAATTCATCCACCACGCCCGCGGCCAGCGGCGCCTCGGGCCCGACCACCGTGAGTTGGATCTGCTCCTTCCTGGCGAAGGCGATGAGCTCGGGGATCCCCGTGAGCGCGACGTTCTCCACGCCCGGCTCGCGCGCGGTGCCGCCGTTGCCGGGGGCGACGAACACCTTCTGCACGCGCGCGCCTTGCGCGAGCTTCCATGCCAGGGCGTGCTCGCGGCCTCCCGCACCGATGACCAGCAGCTTCATCAGTGCCTGAAGTGGCGCACGCCCGTGAACACCATCGCCACCCCGCGCTCGTCGGCCGCCGCGATCACTTCCTCGTCGCGCATGCTGCCGCCAGGCTGGATCACGGCCGCCGCGCCTGCCTTGATCACCACGTCGAGCCCGTCGCGGAACGGGAAAAACGCATCCGACGCCACCACCGAGCCCTTGAGCGTCAGGCCGGCGGCCTTGGCCTTGAGCGCGGCGATGCGCGCGCTGTCCACGCGGCTCATCTGGCCGGCGCCCACGCCCACGGTCATGCCGCCGCGGCAAAAGACGATGGCATTCGATTTGGTGAATTTCGCAATGCGCCAGGCGAACAGCAGGTCGGCGAGCTGCGCCTTGGAGGGCTTTTTCCGGGTCACCGGCTTCAGGTCCGCGGGCTGCAGCACGTGCGTGTCGCTCGATTGCGCCAGCAGGCCGCCGCCGACGCGCTTGTAGTCGTGCGCGTTCGCTCCGTGCGCGAGCGCCACCTCGAGCACGCGCAGGTTGGATTTTTTCGCGAATGCGGCGCGCGCGCCGGCGTCGACGCGCGGCGCGATGATCACTTCGGCGAACTGCTTGCCGATCGCCGCCGCCGCCGCCCCGTCGAGCGTGCGGTTGAAGGCGAGGATGCCGCCGAAGGCGGAGGTCGGATCGGTCCGCAACGCCTTGCGGTAGGCGGCGAGCGCGGTCTTGGCCACCGCGGCGCCGCAGGGATTGGCGTGCTTGACGATCACGCAGGCCGGCTCGGCAAAACTTTTTACGCACTCCCAGGCGGTGTCCGCGTCGGCCACGTTGTTGTAGGACAGCGCCTTGCCCTGGAGCTGGCGGTAGCCGGCGATACCGCCCGCCAACGGCTGTACGTCGCGGTAGAAGGCCGCCGACTGGTGCGGATTTTCGCCGTAGCGCATGTCCTGCAGCTTCGCGAATTGCAGATTGAGCACGCCGGGATAGGGGCTGCGCCGCCCCTCGGCGTCCAAGGAGGTGAGGTAAGCGGCGATGGCGCCGTCGTAGGCGGCGGTGTGCGCGAAGGCTTTCTGCGCCAGCTCGAAGCGCGTGCCGGCGCTGAGCGCGCCCTGGGCGCGCAGTTCCTCGAGCACCCGCGCGTAGTCCGCGGGGTCCACCACCACGGCGACGTCACGGTGGTTCTTCGCTGCCGAGCGCAGCAGCGCCGGGCCGCCGATGTCGATGTTCTCGATGGCGTCCTCCAGCCGGCAGTCGGGATCCGCCACCGTAGCCTGGAACGGATACAGGTTGACGGCGACCAGGTCGATCGGCTCGATGCCGGCCTGCTCGATCGCCGCCAGGTGCGCGCGCGAATCGCGCCGCGCCAGGATGCCGCCGTGGATCTTCGGGTGCAGGGTTTTCACGCGCCCGTCGAGCATTTCTGGAAATCCGGTGTGCGCCGAGACCTCGGTGACCGCGATGCCTTCCTGTTGCAGCAGCTTCGCGGTGCCGCCGGTGGACAGGATCTGTACGCCGAGCGCGGCGAGCGCGCGGGCGAACTCGGCGATGCCGGACTTGTCGGAGACGCTGAGCAGCGCCCGCTTGGGCGTGCTCACCTTTTGATCCGCAACTGCTGCATTTTCTTGCGCAGGGTGTTGCGGTCGATGCCGAGCATGGTGGCGGCGCGCGTCAGGTTGCCTTCGGCGCGGCCCAGCACCATCTCGATCATCGGCCGCTCGATGTTCTTCAGCACCATGTCGTAGATCGCCGTCGGGTGCTCGCCATCCATGTCCCTGAAGTAGCGCTCCAGCGAGCGCTTGACCGCGTCGGACAGCTCGTTGCCCCGGCTCATGCGGCCAGCCTGCCGAAATAGTCGTTCACGGCGTCGCGCTGGCGCGCCGCCGCCTCGATGCGCACCACGCTCCGGCGAAAACCCTCGCCGCCGGGCAGCGCGCGCGTGTACCAGCCCAGGTGCTTGCGCGCCACGCGCAATCCCTGCTCCTCCCCGTACAGTGCGTACAGGCCCTCGAGGTGCTCGCGCAGCACGGCCTCGATCTCCGCCGGCGCGGGCGGCGGCAGTTGCGTGCCGGTGGCGAGGAAGTGCTCGATCTCGCGGAAAATCCACGGCCGTCCGAACGCGGCGCGGCCGATCATCAAGCCGTCGGCGCCGGTGCGCTCGAGCACCGCGCGCGCCTGCCGCGGGGTCTCGACGTCGCCGTTGGCGATCACCGGAATGCGCACGGCGGCCTTCACCGCGGCGATGGTGTCGTACTCCGCGTGCCCGCCGAAGCCGCAGGCGCGCGTGCGGCCGTGGACGGCGAGCAGGCGCACGCCCGCTTGCTCGGCGATGCGCGCGATGCGCAAGGCGTTGCGCCGCGCCGGGTCCGGCCCGGTGCGGATCTTGAGGGTGACGGGCACCGTCACGGCCGCCACCACCGCCTCGAGGATGCGCGCCACCAGCGGCTCGTCGCCGAGCAGCGCGGAGCCGGCATACACGTTGCAGACCTTCTTCGCCGGGCAGCCCATGTTGATGTCGATGATCTGCGCGCCGCGCTCGACGTTGGTGCGCGCGGCGTCGGCCATCAGCACCGGGTCGGCGCCGACGATCTGCACCGACACCGGCCCGGGCTCGCCGGCGTGGTCCAGGCGCAGCAGGGACTTACGCGAGCCGCGCAGTTCGGGGCGCGAGGACACCATTTCTGACACGGCGAGGCCCGCGCCGTAGCGCCGCGCGAGGATGCGGAACGGCCGGTCCGTGACGCCCGCCATGGGAGCGACGAACAAGCCGTTGCGCAGGACGTGCGCGCCGATCTGCATCCGTGGAATCTTTGGTCGTTCGGGAATGGAACGGAATTTTAGTAGTTCTCAGGGCAGCGCGGAAGGCCCGAACATCATACGCCGCGCAAAGAACCGGCGCACCGGCGGCAGAACGTCGAGGCCCGCCAGGACCGCGCCGCGCGCCGCGCGCGCGAGCGGGTTCGTGCCGGCAAAGCCGCGCGCCAGAATTTCGGTGACGCCGATGGTCGCCGCAGCGTCCAGGCGCCGCTGCGCGCCGTAGCGCGCGAGGATCCGCGCGTCGCCCGGATCGTCGACGTCCTGCAAGACCTGCGCCAGGTCCCAGGCATCGCGCAAGCCGAGGTTCAACCCCTGGCCGGCGACCGGGTGCAGGGTCTGCGCGGCGTTGCCGATGTAGACCTCGCGCCCGGTGACGCGCGAGCCGCGCAGGCGCAGCGCGAGCGGCACGCGCGCGCGGCTGCGCAACGCGCTGAAGCGACCCGCGCGATCGCCGAACGCCTGCTGCAGTTGCGCGAGGAATTCCGCCGGCGGGGCGGCCATCAGCTCGGCGGCGCGCGCCGGGATTGCGCTCCACACCAGCGCCCATTCGCCCGCGAAAGGCAGCAGCGCGAGCGGCCCCTGCGCTGTGAAGCGTTCGTAGGCCATGCCGGCCGAGGGCGCATCCGCCGTCACGCGCGCGACCAGGGCGTCGTGGCTGTAGCGCCGCTCGCGCGACTCGCCCGCGCTGCCCTCGGCATGGATCGTACAGCGCGCATTCGCCCCCGCTGCGCGCGCCACGTCGACCCGCGCGCGCAATGCGCCCAGCAGCTCCGCGTAGTCCGTCACATAGCCCAGCGCCGGGACGCCCGCGTCCGCGGCGTCCATGCGCGTGCGCCCGAAGGCGCCGGCCTGCGATACGTGGATCGACAGGATCGGCGTGGCAGCGAAGCCGCCCCAGGCGCCGACGCGTTCCAGGATCAGCCGGCTGGCTTGTGACAGCGCGATGGGCCGCGTGCCGGCGCCGGCGGCGGGCAGCGGGTCGACGAGGCGCACGCGGTGGCGCGAGCCCAGCAGCGCGAGGGCCAGCACGCAGCCCACGGGCCCCGCACCGAGGATCTGGACCTCAGCGCCGTCCGTCACGGATCAGCGCCTCGATCTCGGCCACCGCCTTGGGCGCCTGCGAGGTCAGCACTTCGCAGACGCCTTCGGTCACCAGCACGTCGTCCTCGATGCGCACGCCGATGTCGCGCAGCCGCTCGGGCACGTCGTCCGCGGCGCGGATGTACAGCCCCGGCTCGACGGTGAGCGTCATGCCGGGGACCAGCGCGCGCCATTGTCCCGCGCGCTTGTAGTCGCCGGCATCGTGCACGTCCAGGCCCAGCCAGTGGCCGGTACGGTGCATGTAGAAGCGCTTGTAGGCTTCCTTTTCCAGCACGGCGTCCAGGCTGCCCGTGAGCAGCTTCAGGTCGAGCATGCCCTGCGCCAGCACCTTTACCGCCGCGTCGTGCGGCTCGTTCCAGGCCCTGCCCGCGCGCACCTGGCCCATGGCCGCAGTCTGCGCCGCGAGCACCAGCTCGTAGACCTCGCGCTGCGCGCCGCTGTAGCGCCCGTTCACCGGGAAAGTGCGCGTGATGTCGGCGGCGTAGCCTTGCAGCTCGCAGCCGGCGTCGATCAATACCAGGTCGCCGTCGGCGAGCGGCGCGTCGTTGGCGACGTAGTGCAGCACGCAGGCGCCGGCGCCGCCGGCGACGATCGGCCAGTAGGCCGGAAACTGCGCGCCGCTGCGGCGGAATTCGTACAGGAGCTCGGCTTCCACCTCGTACTCGTTGCGGCCCGGGGCCGCGGCGAGCATGGCGCGGCGGTGCGCCGCCGCGGAGATGGTGGCCGCCCGGCGCATCAGCGCCAGCTCGTGCGCGTCCTTCAGCAGGCGCATCTCGTCGAGCGGCGCACGCACGTCGTGCAGTTCCTGCGGCGCGGCGACGCCGGCGCGCGCGTTGGCGCGCACCGCGTTCAGCCAGCGCATCACGCGCGCATCCCAGTCCGCGTCCGCGCCCACCGGATACCAGAGCGCGGGCCGGTCACCGAGCAGCGCGGGCATCTTCTCGTCGAGCGTGCCGATGGCGTGCGCCTCCTCGAAGCCGAAGCGCTCGCGCGCGCCTTCCGGCCCGTGCCGGTGGCCGTCCCAGATCTCGCGCTCCACGTTGCGCTCGCGGCAAAACAGCATCGAGCGCGGTGCGTCGCCGCCCGCCAGTACCAGCACCGCCTCGGGCTCCCGGAAGCCGGTGAGGTAGTAGAAGTAGCTGTCGTAGCGGTACGGGTAGTGCGAATCGCGATTGCGCGTGCGTTCCGGCGCAGTCGGGATCACCGCGACGCCGCCGCCGAGCGCCTGCGCCAATCGCCGGCGGCGCTCAACGTGGTCCGCGGCATCCTGCTTCAGGTCGTTCGCCTTCATGTGCCCCGATCCTTTTTGTCTCGCAGCAGCGCCTCGAGCTCGGCCAGCCGCTCGGTGGTGCCGACGTCGTGCCAGAGCCCGGCATGCAGCTCGCCCGCCAGTCGCCCGCGCGCGGCCGCCGCGCGCAGCAGCGGCGCCAGCTGGGCCTTGTCGCCGGCGCGTACCGGTTCGACGAGCGCCGGGTCGATGAGCGCGAGTCCCGTGTAAGTGTAGCGCGCCGCCGGGTCATTGCCGGCCTTGCCGCCGTCGAGCGAGAAGTCGCCCGCGGGGTGATGCGCCGGATTGGGCGCCAGCACCAGGTGAGCGAGGTGCGCGCCGAGCTTGCGCTCGCGCAAGGCGCCGAGGTCGTAGTCGCAGTAGACGTCCGCGTTGACCAGTGCGAAGGGCGCGGCGCCGAGCAGTGCGCGCGCGCGGGCGATGCCGCCCGCGGACTCGAGTGCCTGCGCCTCGCGCGAATAGGCCAGCGACAGCCCGAACGCGCGGCCGTCGCCCAGCCGCGACTCGATTTGCATCCCGAGCCAGGAAACGTTGATCACCACTTCGCGAAAGCCCGCCGCGGCAAGGCGCTCGAGCTGCCAGACGATGAGCGGCTTGCCGCCCACCTCCACCAGCGCCTTGGGCACGCGGTCGGTGACGGGGCGCAGGCGCTCGCCGCGCCCGGCGGCAAGGATCATCGCCTTCATGCTTCGAGCTCATCGAGCAGTCGCGCAAGGGGCGCGAGCGCGCCGTAGCGGTGCGCGACCGCGCGCGCGTAGCCGAGAAAGCGCGGCGTGTCGGCGAGGTACTTCTCCTTGCCGTCGCGGTAGGTCAGGCGCGCGAAGATGCCGAGTACCTTCAGGTGGCGCTGCAGGCCCATCCACTCCAGGGCGCGCCAGAACTCCGGGAAATCCGCGTCCACCGGCAGGCGCGCGCGCTGCGCGCCTTCCCAGTAGCGCGCCGCCCAGTCCAGCACGCGCGCTTCATCCCAGCTGATGAACGCGTCGCGCGTGAGCGAGGCGATGTCGTAGGTGATCGGGCCGAGCACCGCGTCCTGGAAATCGAGCACGCCGGGGTTGGGCTCGCACAGCATGAGGTTGCGCGGCATGTAGTCCCGGTGCACGTAGACCGCCGGCTGTGCCAGCGCGCTCTGCACCAGCAGCGCGCTCACGGTCTCGAAGGCCGAATTCTGCGCCGCGCTGAACTCGCGCCCGAGGTGGCGTCCCACGTACCACTGGGGAAACAGCGCCATTTCGCGCCGCAGGAGCGCCGCGTCGTAAGGCGGCAGTTCCCCGGGCCGCGTCGCCAACTGCCATTTGAGCAGCGCGCCGATGGCATCGCCCATCAGCGCGCTGGCGTTCTGCGCGTTCAGCGCGTCCAGGTAGGTTCTGCCGCCCAGATCCTCCAGCAGGAGGAAGCCCTGCGCGAGATCCTGGGCGCGAACCTGGGGCGCGTGCAGGCCCGCTGCGCGCAGCAGCTGCGCCACGCGCACGAACGCAACGCAGTCTTCCTGGCCCGGCGGCGCGTCCATGGCGACGAAACTGCGCCCGTCGGGGAGCGTGGCGCGGAAGTAGCGGCGGAAACTGGCGTCGGCGGAGGCCGGCGCGATGCCGAACTCCGGGCCGCCGAGCGGCCCGGCCAGCCAGCGCTTGAGCGCATCGAGCCTTGCGTCCACGTAATGCGTTGCGCCTCGCGCGGAATTGTGCGATTTTACACGCAAAGGTCGGTCTCACTTCTCCGTACATGCAGCGTCTTCCAGCGCGTAAGCTGGCCCTACAGGTTGCCGGCTGCGCGTCGCTGCTGTTCTCGCTGCACGCGCCGGCGCTGGCGCAGGCGGCCGCCGAGGAGGCGGCAACCATCGATGCACGCAGCATCGAGGGCATTTCCGGCCTCGAGGTGACGGCGCAGGGCGCGGTCGAATTCCGGCAGGGCGAGACCTCGGTGTACGCCGAGCATCTCAAATTCAACCGTGAGTTCGGCCGCCTCGAGGCCGATGGCGGCGTGCGCCTCGGGCAGGGCACGGACCGCTTCAACGGCACGACGCTGCGCTACGACACCACCGAGCATACCGGGGTGCTGGAGAACCCGAACTTCCTCATGCGGCGCAAGCAGACCGCGCGCGGCGGCGCCGAGCGCATCGAGTTCCTGGGCCCGGACCGCTTCCGCCTGAGCGGCGCGCACTTCACCACCTGCGAGCCCGGCAACGACGACTGGCGGCTCGAGGGCCGCCAGCTCGACCTTGACTATCAGGAGGACGAGGGCGTGGCGCGCGGCGCAAGGCTGCGCTTTCTCGGTGCCACGATCCTCGGTACGCCCTATTTCAGCTTTCCGCTGGAGAACCGGCGCCGCAGCGGGATCCTCGCGCCGCAGTTCTCGCAGAACTCGCTGCGCGGCGCCGAGCTCGGCCTGCCGTTCTACTGGAACATCGCGCCCGAGCAGGACGCGGTCATCACGCCCACCCTGATGTCCAAGCGCGGAGAGCAGTTGAAGACCGTGTATCGCTATCTCGGCGCCAGCTACGGCGGTGCCCTGCGCCTGGAGTACATGCCGGAGGACCGGGTACTGCGGGAGTCGCGCACCGGCTATTCCCTGCAGCATGAGCAGCGCTTCACGCCGGCGCTGGTCGGCCGCGTGGACATGAACCATGTTTCCGACGACCGCTATTTCGTCGACCTGTACAGCCAGGTACGCCAGGTTTCCACCGGCAACCTGCAGCGCGACGGTTACCTGCAGTACTCCAGCAGCGTCCTCGGCACGGGGCTGCAGATGCAGGGGCGCGTGCAGCGCTTCCAGACGCTGCAGGATCCGCTGGCGCCGATCGTTCCGCCCTACCACCGCGTGCCGCAGTTCAATTTCGGCCTCACGCGCAACGACATCGGCGGGTGGCTCGACGCCGCAGCGCCGCTGGAGTACGTGCGCTTCAGGCACGACACGCTGGTGCAGGGCGAGCGCAGCGCCTTCAATCCCGTGCTGAGTGCTCGGCTGCTCGCCCCGGGCTTTTTCGTCACGCCGAAGCTCGGCGCGCGCGTGGCCCGCTACAACCTGAACAACGCCGCGCCCGGCCAGCCGGAGCGCCAGTCCATCAGCCTGCCCTGGATGAGCCTGGATGCCGGGCTGGCGTTCGAGCGCGAGGCGCACTGGGGCGGTGAGCGGCTGACGCAGACGCTCGAGCCGCGCCTGTTCTACGTCTATGCCCCGTACCGCAAGCAGGACCAGCTGCCGCTATTCGACACCGTGCTGGCGGATTTCAACTACGCGCAGCTGTTCTCGGAGAACCGCTTCGTCGGCGGCGACCGCTTCGGCGATGCCAATCAGCTGACGGTGGCGCTGACCTCGCGCCTGCTGGAAGCGCGCGGGGTGGAGCGACTGCGCGGCACCATCGGCCAGCGCTATTATTTCGAGGACGAGCGCGTCGGGCTGACCGCAGCCACGGCGCTGCGCACCTCGACCGAGTCCGACTGGCTGGCCTCGGTGGGCGGGCGGTTCGCGCGGCATTGGAACTTCGACGGCACCATGCAGTACAACCCGCACGATGCGCGCTCCGAGCGCTACGGCGGGCAGCTGCGCTACAACCCCGAGATCGCAAAGGTGCTCAATATCAGCTATCGCTACAACCGCGACCTGCTGCGCCAGGTGGATGTTTCCGGGCAATGGCCGGTCACGGCGGGCTGGTATGCGATCGGGCGCTACAATTACTCCTTGCGCGACGCCCGCGTGCTCGAAGCGCTGGGAGGCGTGGAATACCACGGCGGCTGCTGGGTGTTCCGAGCGGTAGTGCAGCGCATCCAGGCAGCCACTAACGTCAGCTCCAAGGCGATCTTCTTCCAGCTCGAGTTCAACGGCTTCGGCCAGATCGGTTCCAACGAAACCGTGAATCTGTTCAGGCGCAACGTGCCGGGCTATTCGGTGACCAACCCGCAGGACCAGTCACTGGTGCCGCCCGGGGTGCGCGAGAACCTGCCGTTCGAGCAGGTGTTCTGAATGCGGCGCACGCTGGCCCTGTTGCTGCTGTGCGCGGCGCCGGCCGGCGCCGCCGCGCCGCCGCCGGTGCTGGTCGATCGCATCGTGGCGGTGGTGAACAAGGAGGCCATCACCCTGACCGAGCTCGCCGAGCACACCGAATCCGCCGAGCGCGAGCTCAGGCGGCAGCGCATCGCCGCGCCCGAGCGCGCGGTGCTGCAGCGGCAGGTGCTCGAGCGGCTGGTGCTGGACAAGGCGCAGCTGCAGCTGGCGGCCGAGACCGGGCTGCGGGTCGACGAGCTGCAGCTGGACCGGGCCGTGCAGCGCGTCGCGGACAGCAACAAATTGGCCTTGTCCGAGTTTCGCCGCGCGTTGGAGCAGGAGGGCGTGTCCTTCGAGTCCTTCCGCACCCAAGTGCGCCAACAGATGCTGATGCAGCGACTGCGCGAGCGCGAGGTGGACGACCGGGTGCAGGTGAGCGAGGGCGAGATCGACCTGTTCCTGGAAGAAAACAAGGCGTCCGCGGCGAGCGCCGTGGAATACAACGTGGCGCACATCCTGGTGCGCATCCCCGAGCAGGCGAGCCCCGAGCGCATCGAGGAGGCGCGGGTGCGCGCCGAGCGCGTGCGCCAGCAGGCGCAGGCGGGCGGCGATTTTGCGCAGCTGGCGGCAAGCACCTCGGATGCCGGTGAGGCGCTGAGCGGCGGCGCGCTGGGCTGGCGCGCATCCGGCCGCCTGCCCGAGCTGTTCGCGGAGGCGCTGCAGGGTATGCAACCCGGCGCAGTGGGTCCGCTGCTGCGCAGTCCCGCGGGATTCCACGTGTTGAAGCTGCTCGAGCGGCGCGGCATCGGCGCCGCGGCGCCCGTGACGCAGACGCGCGCGCGCCACATCCTGGTGAAGACCAGCGAGCTGGTGTCGGAGGAGGATGCGCGACGGCGGCTCGCTGCGCTGCGCGAGCGCATCGTCGCCGGCGCCGATTTCGGCGAACTGGCGCGGCTCAACTCCGAAGACGGTAGTGCCGCGCGCAGCGGCGACCTGGGGTGGATCTACCCGGGCGACACGGTGCCGGAGTTCGAGCGCGCAATGGACGCGCTCAAGGCCGGCGAGCTGAGTGCGCCGGTGCGCACGCCGTTCGGCTTCCACCTGCTGCAGGTGCAGGAGCGGCGCGCCGCGGACGTCAGCGCCGAGCGCCGGCGCTTGCAGGCGCGCCAGACCCTGCGCGAGCGCAAGTCCGACGAGGCCTACCAGGAGTGGCTGCGCCAGCTGCGCGACCGTACCTACGTCGAAATGCGGCTGGAGGAGCGCTGAGCGTGGCGGTGATCGCGCTGACCTCGGGCGAGCCGGCGGGCGTCGGGCCCGAGCTTTGCGCCGCGGTGGCGCGAAAGTTTCGCGGGGCCAGGCTGGTGGTGATCGGGGATGCGGGGCTGCTGAAGGGATGTCCCAATATCGAGCATGTGGCGCTTGCGGCGCCGCGCAGGGCCGGAAAGCTGAACCCCGACAACAGCCGCTACGTGCTCGAAGTCCTCGACCGGGCGATCGCTGGCTGCCTGAGCGGAGAGTACGGCGCGATGGTCACCGCCCCGGTGCACAAGGGCGTGATCAACGACGCGGGCATCGCGTTCACCGGCCATACGGAGTACCTGGCGGCGCGTGCACGCGTGCCCCACGTGGTGATGATGCTGGTGGGCGGCGGGCTGCGCGTGGCGCTGGCGACCACGCACCTGGCGCTGGCCGAGGTGCCGCGCGCGATCACGCGTGCCGGGTTGTTGTCGACGCTGCGCGTACTCCACGCGGACCTCAGGACGCGGTTTCGCATTCCGCGCCCGCGCATCCTGGTCTCCGGGCTGAACCCGCACAGCGGCGAGTCCGGGCACCTGGGCACCGAGGAGCGCGAGGTGATCGAGCCTGCCTTGCGCGACGCGAAGAAGCTGGGCATCTGCGTGCAGGGCCCGGTTCCCGCCGATACCCTGTTCGTGCCGTCGCGGCTGATAGGCGCCGACTGCGCGCTGGCCATGTACCACGACCAGGGACTGCCGGTGCTGAAGTTCGCGAGCTTTGGCCGCGGCGTCAACGTCACGCTGGGTCTGCCCTTCGTGCGCACCTCGGTGGACCACGGCACGGCGCTCGAGATCGCCGGCCGGGGCAAGGCCGACGCCGGGAGCCTGCTCGAGGCGCTCAAACTTGCCGTCAAGCTCGCACCGCCCGCGTAAGCGGTTCGGCCAGCATTTCCTGCACGATCCGGGCGTGGTGCGCAGGATCGTCGAGGCGATCGCGCCCGGTGCGGATGATTTCATCGTCGAGATCGGTCCGGGGCAGGGCGTGCTGACGCTGCCCCTCGCCGGGCGGATCCGGCAACTGGCGGTGATCGAAATCGACCGGGATCTGGCCGCCGCACTGCCGGGCGACCGGATCCAGGTGCACGTCGGCGATGCGCTGGAATTCGACTTCGGCGTGTTTCCGCAGGGCGTGCGCATCGTCGGCAACCTGCCGTACAACATCTCCACGCCTTTGCTGTTTCACCTCGCGCGCTACGCCGACCGCGTGCGCGACCTGCATTTCATGCTGCAGCTCGAGGTGGTGGAGCGCATGGTCGCGCGGCCCTCGACGCCCGAGTACGGCAGGCTGTCGGTGATGCTGCAGACGCGTTTCAGGATGGAGAAACTGTTCCGCGTCGCGGCGGGCGCGTTCCGCCCGCCGCCCAAGGTTCAGTCCGCCCTGGTGCGCATGCAGCCGCTGGCGGAGCCGCTCGGTTGCGACGCCGATGAACTCGCGGTGCTGGTGCGCACGGCGTTCAGTTCGCGGCGCAAGACCCTGCGCAACGCCCTGCCGCTTGCCGCGGGGGACTTCTCCGCGCTGGGCATCGACCCGGCGCTGCGCCCGGAGAACCTGTCTCCGGCGGATTACGTGAGAATTGCGCAGCGCACCAATTGCGCTCGCGATTGAGGTCAGGCGCAGGCGGCAGGTACAATCGGCACGCGCCCAATCACAAGAGAGTTCTGAAGGAGGAGATGCAATGATGAATCCGGGACTAGTTCTGGCTGCGCTCGCCGCTGCTGCGCTGGCAGGTTGCCAATCCATGTCGGGCGGGCCGGCGCTGGCCTCGGCGGGCCTGGCGGCCACCAAGGGCAACAAGACCGTTGGTGAAATCACGTTCGAGCAGATGGGCGACAAGGTGCGCGTCACCGCGCAGGTCATCGGCCTTAAGCCGAGGCAGGAGCACGGCTTCCACATCCACGAGGTGGGCGACTGCAGCTCGGGCGACGGCATGAGCGCCAAGGGCCACTTCAACCCCTACGGCAAGCCGCACGGCCGGGGCGGCGAGCGCCACGCGGGCGACCTGCCCAACCTCAAGGCGGACGCCAAGGGCCGCGCGCGCTTGACCGTGGATCTCGACATCATCACCGTGACGCCGGGTCCGGCGAGCATCATCGGGCGCGGCATCATCGTGCACGCGCAGCCCGACGACTACACGTCGCAGCCAGTGGGGAACGCGGGTGCGCGCATGGCCTGCGGCGTGATCAAGGCGAGCTAGCCCGCGCTCGCTGAGCCGCCGCTTCAGCGGCGGCGTTCGATGAACTCTATTTTGTAGCCGTCCGGGTCCTCGACGAAGGCGATCACGGTGGTGCCGCCTTTGACCGGGCCGGCCTCGCGCGTCACCTTGCCGCCTCTGGTGCGCACCGCATCGCAGGACTTCGCGGCGTTGTCGACCTCGATGGCGATGTGGCCGTAGGCCGAGCCGAGGTCGTACCGGTCGACGCCGTAGTTGTAGGTCAGCTCGATGACCGATGCGCGCGACTCCTGGTCGTAGCCGACGAAGGACAATGAATATTTCTGCTCGGGCCGGTCGGTGCTGCGCAGCACCTTCATGCCCAGCACCTCCGTGTAGAACTTGACCGAGCGCTCGAGGTTTCCGGTGCGCAGCATGGTGTGCAGGATTCTCATGTGTTCTCCGTTGGTTCAGATTAAAGGGTCTGCTGCTGGCCTTCGATCCAGGCCTCGACCTCGGCGCTGATCTGCTTGACCTCGCGCCCCGCGGTCTCGATCGGCGGCCCGATGCGCACGGTCACGGTGCCGGGCCGCTTGAAGAAGGCATTGCGCGGCCACAACCGCCCGGCATTGTGCGCCACCGGCACCACCGGCACGCCGCATTGCGCCGCGAGCCAGGCGCCGCCCTGCTGGTAATCGCGCCGCTCGCCCGGGCGTACGCGCGTGCCCTCCGGGAAGATGATGACCCAGAAGCCCTGCGCGAGTCGTTCCTTGCCGCGGCGCGCGATGTCGCGCAGCGCGGCCCTGCCGCGGGCGCGGTTGATGGCGATCGGGCTCATCAGTGCGAGGCCCCAGCCGAAAAACGGGATCCACAACAGCTCGCGCTTCAGCACCATCACGTGCGGCGGAAAGATGTGCTGGAACGCGAGGGTCTCCCAGGCCGACTGGTGCTTGGCGAGGATCACCGCCGGGCGCGCGGGCAGGTGCTCCCGGCCCTCGACCTGCCAGCGGATGCCGCACAGCGCGCGCGACAGTTGCAGCACCAGCCGCGACCAGCCCGAAATCACCCGGTAACGCGCCAGGCGCGGCAGGGGAAAGGTGGCGAGCGCGATCAAGGCGTAGGGCGGGGTGACCAGCGCCAGCGCCGCCGCGAACAGCGCCGAGCGCAGCGCGATCACGGCGCCTGCCGTGCGGCGAAGGCGGCGAGATCGGCGAAGATCTCGGTGCCCGCAGGCAAGCCGCCCGCCGATCGCGTCCGCCTGCCCTTGCCAGTCAGCACCAGCACCGGCCGGGCGCCGGCCGCGGCCCCCGCTTGCAGGTCGCGCAGCGCGTCGCCAACCATCGGCACGCCCTCGAGGGCGACGTTCATGCGCTTGCCGATCTCGAGCAGCATGCCGGGCCGTGGCTTGCGGCAGGCGCAATCGGATTGGTCCGCGTGCGGGCAGAAGAACACCGCGGCGATGCGCCCGCCGGCCTGGTGCACCGCGCGGTGCATGGTGTCGTGGATCGCGTTCAGCGTCGCCATGTCGAACAGGCCCCGCGCGATGCCCGACTGGTTGGTGGCCACCACGACGCGCCAGCCCGCCTGCGACAGGCGCGCGATGGCTTCCAGGCTGCCCTTGATCGGTTTCCATTCCGCCGGCGACTTGATGTGCTGGTCGCTGTCAACGTTGATGGTGCCGTCGCGGTCAAGCACCACGAGCTTCATGCCGCGAGCTTCGACAGGTCGGCGATGCGATTCATGGTGGCGTGCAGTTTGCCGAGGAAGCCGATGCGGTTCTGCCGCACGCGCTGGTCTTTGTCCATCACCAGCACCTTGTCGAAAAAAATGTCCACCGGGTCTTTGAGGGCCACCAGGGTCTGCAGCGCCCGGGTGTAATCGCCGCTCTTGAATGCCTGTTCGAATTCGGGCTGCAATGCCGCAAAGGTGTTCGCCAGCTCCTGCTCTTCCTTCTGATTGAACAGCGACGGATCGAACTCGGTGAGCGCGCCGCCCGCTTGCTTGAGAATATTGGCGATGCGCTTGTTCGCCGCGGCGAGGCTTGGCGCCTCGGGCAGCTGCGCGAACGCCCGCACGGCATCGAGCTGTTGCAGAACCTGGTCGAGCCGCACCAGCATGCGGCTCAGGACTGATTCCACCTCCGAGGCCGAGTAACCGCGATCCGAGAGGTAGCTGCGCAGCCGTTCGCGGATGAATACCTCTACCTCCGTATGCGCCTGCCCGATGTCCTTGGGCAGCACTTCGTAGGTCGCATTGACCAGCGCGTGCAGCGAAACCGGCAACGCGCGTTCCACCAGGATGCGGATCACCCCGAGCGCAGCACGGCGCAGGCCGAAGGGATCTTTCTCACCGGTGGGTTGCTGTCCGACGCCGAAGCAGCCCGCGAGCAGGTACAGCTTGTCGGCGAGCGCCAGAGCGCAGCCGACCAGGTCTTTCGGCAACTGGTCGCCGGCGAATCGCGGGCGGTAATGCGATTCGATCGCATCCGCCACCTCGGCCGCCTCGCCGTCGTGCAGCGCGTAGTAGCGTCCCATGGTGCCCTGCAGTTGCGGAAACTCGCCAACCATGCCGGTCAGCAAGTCGGCCTTGGACAGCAGGGCCGCGCGCTTCGCCGACTCGACATGCGCGTCGATCTGGCCGGCGACGATTCCCGCCAGGATCTCGAGGCGTTTGACGCGCTCGAGCTGGCTGCCGAGCTTGTTGTGGAACACCACTTTGTCGAGCAGCGGCAAGCGGTCTTCCAGCCGGACCTTGCGGTCCTGGTCGTAGAAGAAGCGCGCGTCCTCCAGCCGCGGCCGCACCACGCGTTCGTTGCCGGCGACGATCTGGCGCGGGTCCTCGACCTGCAGGTTGGAGACGATGAAAAACCTTGGCAGCATGGCGCCCGTGGCATCGAACAGCGGGAAGTACTTCTGGTTCTGGCGCAGGGTGAGGGCGAGGCATTCCTGCGGGATCTCCAGGAACGCCTTGTCGAAGGACCCCGTGTAGACGCTGGGGTGCTCGACCAGCGCCGTGACCTCGCCCAGCAGGTCCTGGTACTCGCCGAGCGTGGCGCGCTGCGCCCCGGCCTCGGCCTGGAGTTGGCGCTCGATCTGCGTGCGCCGCGCGTCGAAATCGGCCACCACCCGGCCTTGCTCGAGCAGCTGCGATTCGTACGACTCGGCATCGCGCAGCGCGATCCAGTTCCTGGACATGAAGCGGTGGCCGCGCGTGCGCCTCCCCGCCGCGAGCCCCAGCACCGTCCCGGGGATCAGCTTCGCGCCGTGCAGCATGGTCAGGGCGTGCACCGGGCGCACGAACTGCGCCTCGCCGTCGCCCCAGCGCATGGTTTTGGGGATCGGCAGCGCGGCGAGCGCGGCCTCGACCTTGCGCGCCAGAACTTCGGCCAGCCGCGCCCCGGGCACCACGCGTTCCACGGCGTACACCACGCCCTTGGTGGTATCGAGTTGCGTGAGCTGCTCCGGCGCGACCCCGTATTTGCGCGCGAAACCCGCCACGGCTTCGGGCGGCGCCTTGACCGGTGGGCCCTGCAATTTTTCGCGCACCTCCGGCGCCACCGACAGCACGCGCGAGATGGACACGGCGAGGCGGCGGGGCGTGGCGAAGTAGCGCGCTGCGCTGCCGGTCGAGCGCAGCCCGGCGCTCTCCAGGTCATTGGTCAGGTGGTCGCGAAAGGCGCGCGCCAGTGCTTCCAGCGCCCTGGGCGGCAGTTCCTCGGTCAACAGCTCCACCAGCAGCGTTTCCGCCCGCGGCACTGCGCCGGCCCCGGTCTTCGCCACGTCCTAGTCCCGTGCCTTGCGGCGCGGCGGCGGCGCCTGCAGCCGCATCGGAAAGCCAAGACGCTCGCGCGATTCGTAATAGGACTGGGCCACGGCGCGCGCCAGCGCGCGCACACGCCCGATAAAGGCGGCGCGCTCGGTGACCGAGATGGCACCGCGCGCATCGAGCAGATTGAATGCGTGCGAGCACTTCATCACCATCTCGTACGCCGGCAACGTGCACTGCGCCTCGATCAGGCGCCTGGCCTCGTGCTCGAAGTCGCCGAAATGCCGGAACAGCATTTCCGCGTTCGACAGCTCGAAGTTGTAGCGCGACTGCTCGACTTCGTTCTGGTGATGGACGTCGCCGTAGCTCACCCCCGGCGTCCACACCAGGTCGTAGACCGAAGCCCTGCCCTGCAGGGTGAGGGCGAGGCGCTCCAGGCCGTAGGTGATCTCGCCCAGTACCGGCTTGCAGGCGAGCGAGCCGACTTCCTGGAAGTAGGTGAACTGCGTGACCTCCATGCCGTCGAGCCAGACTTCCCAGCCCAGCCCCCAGGCGCCCAGCGTCGGCGACTCCCAGTCGTCCTCGACGAAACGAATGTCGTGCTCGCGCCCGTCGATGCCCAGCGCGGCGAGCGAATCGAGGTAGCGTGCCTGGATGTCGGCGGGCGAGGGCTTCATCACCACCTGGTACTGGTAGTAGTGCTGCAGCCGGTTCGGGTTTTCGCCGTAGCGCCCGTCCTTGGGGCGGCGCGAGGGCTGCACGTAGGCGGCGTTCCAGGGTTCGGGGCCGATGGCGCGCAGGAAGGTCGCGGTGTGGAAGGTGCCGGCGCCGACCTCCAGGTCGTAGGGTTGCAGCAGCGCGCAGCCCTGGCGGTCCCAGAATTCGTTCAGGCGCTGGATCAGCTGCTGGAACGTGAGCATCGAGCCGGAATCTTACCGGCTGCGCCGCAGCAGCGCGACGGCGAACAGCAGCAGCGCGCAGGCCGCGAGCGCGGGCCAGTCGCCCCAGCGCACGTAGGGCGTGGCGCCGGCGTAGCCCTGCACACTGACGTCCAGGCGCCCCTCGGTGAAGGGCGGGAGCTGCGACAGCACGCGCCCGTCCCGGTCGATCGCCGCGGTGATCCCGGTGTTGGTCGCGGCCAGGTGCGCGCGGCCGGTTTCCAGCGCGCGCGCGCGCGCGATCTGCAGGTGCTGCGCGGGCGCGAGCGAGTCGCCGAACCAGGCGACGTTGGATGCATTCACCAGCAGCGTAGCCGCGGGCAGCTGCCGGATCAGTTCATTGCCGTAGGCGTCCTCGTAGCAGATGTTGACGGCGATTTTCTGGCCCGCGGCCTCGAGCGGCCGCGGCAGCGCCGGCCCGCGCGAGAAATCGGCGAGCGGGATGGAGAGCACGCGTACGATCCAGCCGAATCCCGGCGGCACGAATTCGCCGAACGGCACCAGGTGCGCCTTGTAGTAGAGCTGGCGCGGCGCGAGCCCGAGCGAAAGCACGGCGTTGTAGTACACGCCGGGTGCAGTGCGCACGGGCACGCCGAGCAGCAGGTCGCCGCCGTTTTTCCTTGCCGCCGCTTCGAGGCGCGCCAGATAGGCCGGGTCGACGCTGTCGAGCATGCGCGGCACCGCGGTCTCGGGCAACACGATGAGGCGGGCGCGGCTCGCTTCCGCGAGGCGCGCGTAGGTGTCGAGCGTGCGTGCGTAGCGCTGCGGATCGAACTTCAGGCCCTGCGGCACGTTTCCCTGCAGGATGCTCGTCGCGAGCGGTGCGCCGGCGGGCGTCGTCCACTGCACGTCGCGCAGCGCGGTGCCGGTGACGCCGAGCACGGCGAAGGCCGCGGCAGCAGTCCAGCGCCACTGGCCCAGCGCCACGTTCCAGAGCAGGCCCGCGCAGGCGGCTGCGGCAAAGCCGGTCGCATACACGCCGCCGAGCGGGGCAAAGCCGGCGAGCGGGGTGTCGATCGCCGCGCTGCCGAGCGCGAGCCACGGGAAGCCGGTGAACAGCGTCGCGCGCAGCCATTCGGCGAGCGTCCAGCATGCCGGGATCACCAGCGCCGCGCGCAGCGCGAGTGGCGCGCGCAGCTTCGCCTGCACCGCGCCCGCAAGCGCCGGGTACAGCGCGAGCACCGCGCAGAAGGCCAAGGTGGCGAAGGCGGCGATCGGCGCAGGCATGGCGCCGAAGCGGTGCAGGCTGATATAGACCCAGGATACGCCGGCGAGAAACATTCCCAGGCCGAAACAAAAGCCCAGCCAGGCCGCGGCGCGCGCGTCGCGCGCCGTGAGCCACAGGTGCGTGAGCACCGCCAGCGACGCCAGCGCGACCGGGAACAGCTCCAGCGGCGCGAATGCCGGCACCATCGCCGCGCCGGCCAGCAACGCGACGAGGGGGCGGCGACGCATCACTTCGGCTTGTCGATGAGCAGCGTGTAGACGCGCCGGCTGTCGGCGCGCAGCACCTGGAACTTGTAACCGTCGATGAGCACGGTCTCGCCGCGCTTGGGCAGGCGGCCGAGCCGCGCGATCACCAGGCCGCCGACCGTATCGTGCTCCTGGTCGGAGAAATGGCTGCCGAAGGCGGCGTTGTAGTCGGCGATCTGCGTGATCGCCTTGACGCGGTAGCGGCCGCTGGATTCCAGCAGGATGTTGTCGCTCGCCTCGTCGAAGTCGTACTCGTCCTCGATGTCGCCGACGATCTGCTCCAGCACGTCCTCGATGGTGACCAGCCCGGCCACGCCGCCGTACTCGTCGACCACGATCGCCATGTGATTGCGGCTGGCGCGAAACTCGCGCAGCAGCACGTTCAGGCGCTTGGACTCGGGCACGAACACCGCCGGGCGCAGCATCTCGCGCACGTTGAATTCCTCCTCGCCGGCGTAGTGCCGCAGCAGGTCCTTGGCGAGCAGGACGCCGATCACGTCGTCGCGGTTCTGGTCGATCACCGGGAAGCGCGAGTGGGCGGTGGAGATCACCAGGGTGATGAAGTCCTCCACCCGCTGGTGGATGTCGATCACGTCCATCTGCGCGCGCGGCACCATGATGTCGCGTACCGGCATCTCCGAGACCGTCAACGCGCCCTCGATCATGCTGAGTGCGTCGGCGTCGAGCAGGTTCCTCTGGTAGGCCGAGCGCAGCAGCGCAAGCAGCTGCTCGCGGTCCTCGGGCTCGCGCAGGAGCAGCGCCGAGAGTCGCTCCAGCAGGCTGGGTCGGGAGGGATCGTTCATGCCGTGAGCGTCATCTTACCGTGTAGGGGTCGTCGATCCCGAGCCGGCGCAGGATGGCAATCTCGGTGCGCTCCATGCGCCGGGCGTCGGCGGGGCGCGCGTGCTCGCGGCCGCGCAGGTGCAGCATGCCGTGCACCACCAGGTGCGCATAGTGCGCGGCGAGCGTCTTGCCTTGCGCGCGCGCCTCACGCGCGATCACCGGCTGGCACAGCACGATGTCGCCCTGCAGCGCCGAGTAGCAGAACGAAAGCACGTTGGTGGCGTAGTCGCGCCGGCGAAACGCACGGTTCAGACGCCGCGCCTCGCCGGCGCCGACCACGCGCAGCGTGACCTCGGCGCCCGGGCGCGCCGCCGCCAGCGCCCAGG
>JAQBXT010000004.1 GCA_027624175.1 Pseudomonadota bacterium
GGCTGGCGGGCGGCGCCGACGCGGTGTTCGCCCCGGCGGAGGACGGCGGCTACGCGCTGGTCGCGCTGCGCCGCGTCTCGCCGCGCCTGTTCGCGGGCATCGAATGGGGCGGCCCGCGGGTAATGGCGCAGACACGCGAGCGGCTCCTCGCGCTGGGCTGGCGCTGGCGCGAGCTGCGCACGGTGTGGGACGTGGACCGGCCGGAGGACTACCGGCGCTTACAGCGCGCCAGCCTTCTTCAGTAGCACCGCGACGCGCTCCGCGATCAGGCGGTAACCGCGCGCGTTGGGGTGAATGGTGTCGGATTTCAGCTCGGAATTGCGCAGGATCTCGCCGATCACCTTGCTTTCATACGGAATGTGGAGCTGCTCGGCCAGCTTGGCGTAAAACGCGGGTGGCGTCAGCGTGAAGCCCTTCTCGGGCGTGCCGATCAGCAGTACGCCCGCGCCGCGCGCCTGCGCCAGCCCCACCATGCGGCGCACGTTCTCGGCGACCTGCGCCTTGCCCAGGTTGCGCAGGAAATCGTTGCCGCCGATGCACAGCAGGAGCAGCGCGGGCTGGTGCTCGTCCAGCGCGGCGGGCAAGCGCGCGAGCGCGGCGGCGCTGGTTTCGCCGGGCACGCCCGCGCGCACCACGCGGCGCCCGATGAGTTTCTCGAGCTGTGCCGGGTAACTGTCCTGTTCGCGCGCGCCGGTGCCGTAAGTCAGGCTGTCACCGAAGGCGAGCACCAGCGCGTCGGGCGCGAGCGGCGCCAGTTTCGGCGCATCGCCGCAGGCGGTGGCGAGCAGTGCGATGCTCAGCAGAACGAGACGCCAGGCTGCCATTGTTGCGTTCAAGCGTTGCGTTCAAGCGTGGAATTTTCACATGCTACACTAGCCCGCACGCAGCCAGCGCGGAGCGATTCTTCAGCGAGCGCCGGGACAAGCGCCGGGGGAGACCGATGCAGATCAAGAGTCCCAAGGATTTCTGGGCGGGCGCGATGTTCATCGCGTTCGGCGCCGGCATGGCGGCGATCGCAATCAAGGATTACCAGATGGGCAACGCCGTGCGCATGGGTCCGGCGTATTTCCCGACCGTGCTCGGCGGCTTGCTCGCCATTCTCGGGCTGGTGCTGCTGCTGCGCGCGCTGGCGCTCAAGGGCGAGAAGATCGGGCAGTTTCATTTTCGTCCCCTGCTGCTGATCCTCGCCGCCTGCGTGGCCTTCGGCTACCTCCTCAAGCCGCTCGGCCTGCTTGGCGCTCTGCTGCTTCTGGTGTTCATCAGCGCCTACGGTGGGCACGAGTTCAAGTGGAAGGAAGTGCTGATCCTGTATGCAGGGCTGTTCGTCTTCTCGGTGCTGGTGTTCGTGAAAGGGCTGACGCTGCCTTTCCCGATCTGCCCGGAGGCGATCGAAGACTACTGCCGGTTCTAACGAGGGCGCGATGGAAATCTTCGCCAATCTGGCGCTCGGTTTCGGCGTCGCTCTGTCGCCGTTCAACCTGCTGATGTGCCTGATCGGCGTGGTCCTCGGCACGTTGATCGGCGTGCTGCCCGGCGTGGGCCCGGTGGCCACCATCGCCATGCTGCTGCCGATCACTTTCAACCTGGACCCGGTCGCAGCACTGATCATGCTCGCTGGCATCTACTACGGCGCGCAGTACGGCGGCTCGACCACCGCGATCCTGGTCAACCTGCCCGGGGAATCTTCTTCGGTAGTGACCTGCCTCGACGGCTACCAGATGGCGCGCCAGGGGCGCGCCGGGCCGGCGCTTGCCACCGCGGCGCTCGGATCCTTCTTCGCCGGCTGCGTGGCGACGCTGGTGGTGGCGATGTTCGCACCGCCGCTCGCGGAGGTGGCGCTGAAGTTCGGTCCCTCGGAATACTTCTCGCTGATGGTGCTCGGCCTGGTGGCCGCGGTGGTGCTGGCGCACGGCTCGCTGATCAAAGCGATCTGCATGGTGCTGCTCGGGCTGATGCTCGGCCTGGTGGGCACCGATGTGAATTCGGGCGTGCTGCGCTTTGCCTTTGGCGTGCCGGAAATCGCCGACGGCATCGGTTTCGTCACCGTGGCGATGGGCATGTTCGGGCTGGCGGAGATCATCGGCAACCTGGAGCAGAAGGGCGCGCGCGAGGTGTTCACCAGCAAGGTGACGCACCTGTGGCCGACGCGCGAGGACTTCAAGCGCATCTGGAAGCCGATCCTGCGTGGCACCTTTCTCGGCTCGGCGCTCGGCATCCTGCCCGGCGGCGGCGCGCTGCTGTCCTCGTTCGGCGCTTACACGCTGGAAAAGCAGGTGTCGAAGTACTCGCACGAATTCGGCAAGGGAGCGATCGAAGGCGTCGCCGCGCCCGAATCGGCCAACAACGCGGGCGCGCAGACCTCGTTCATTCCGCTGCTGACGCTCGGCATTCCCTCGAACGCGGTGATGGCGCTGATGATCGGCGCGATGATGATCCAGGGCATCGCGCCCGGGCCGCAGGTGATGACCGAGCGGCCGCAGCTGTTCTGGGGAATGATCGTGTCGATGTGGATCGGCAACCTGATGCTGGTGGTGCTCAACCTGCCGCTGATCGGCATCTGGATCAAGCTGCTCACCGTGCCCTACCGCTGGCTGTACCCGTCGATCCTGGTGTTCATGTGCATCGGCGTGTTCAGCCTGTCGAACAACCCCTTCGACACCCTGCTGATGGCGATGTTCGGCCTGCTCGGCTATGTCTGCGTGAAGCTGGAGTGCGAGCCGGCACCGATGATCCTCGGCTTCATCCTCGGGCCCTTGATGGAGGAGAATCTGCGCCGCGCGATGCTGCTGTCGCGGGGCGATGCGCTGGTGTTCTTCCAGAAACCGATCAGCGCCTCCTTCCTCGTGGTGTCGATCATCCTGCTGGCGATCATCGCGCTGCCCAACATCCGCAAGAAGAGGGAAGAAGCGTTCCAGGAATAGGCCCGGCGCGAAGCCGGACTGACTACAGCGCTGCGATGGTCTGCACCTCGACCAGGAACTGCTCGCCGACCAGCCGGTCGATGACCAGCAGGGTGTTCGGAGGGTACTTGCCGTCGGGGAACATCCGCGGAAATTCTCGCAGGCGCCAGGCCATGAATTTCGCGATGTCCTGCGAGTGCACGAGGTAGGTGGTGAACTGCGCCACGCTGCCCCAGCCGGCACCCGCGGACTTGAGCGCGGTCTCGATCTGCCTGAACACCCCGGTGCACTGCGTGTCGAAATCGTCCCCCGGCGCCAGCATGCCGGCGATATAGAGCGTTTCCGCCGCGTTCCTGACGCGCGTCAGGTGCGAGTACTGCCCGAGCGGCTTGCCCAGCGCTTCCACGTTGCCGATCCTGATTTCCGCCATGCGTGCTCTCCTTATGCGTGCCTGGGCTTGCCGCGCGCGGCAAGCAGCGATTTCATCGCAAACTCCAGCGCGCGCCGCTCCACCGGTTTCACGAGGAAGCCGTCGGCGCCCGCCGCCATGCAGCGGTCGTTGATTTCCTGGTCCGACAGCGCCGAAATGATCATCACCGGCGTGGCCGTATTGGCCGAGGCGCGCCGGATCTCCTTCAGCACTTCGTAGCCGCCGATCCCCGGCATCATCAGGTCGAGCAGGATGGCGTCGTAGGCGTAGTTGCCGGCGAGGTGCAGCGCCTCCTCGCAGGTCCCCGCGAGCTGGGTCTCGACCTTGGTGCCCGCGCCGAGCAGGCGTGCGATCAGCAGGCGCGTGGATTCCTCGTCGTCGACGATCAGGAAGCGATGGCGCGGCGCGGCGGTCTTCTTCGCGGGCATCAGCGCGCCAGCTGCCGGGCGAGGTGGTTGAAATCCCGCGCGTGCAGGTCGAAGGCCGGGTCGCGCGCGATGTCCGCCTTCGCCGCCGGGCCGTATTCGCGCGGGCGGGGCACGTAGGCGGTTTTCAGTCCGCAGGCGCGCGCCGCGTGCAGGTCGTCCTTGTGCGCCGCCACCAGCATCAGTTCCTGCGGCTTGACGCCCAGCAGGTCCGCGGCGCCGAGGTAGGTCTCCGGGTCGGGTTTGTAGTGGCGCACCACTTCGGCCGAGAGGATGCAGTCCCAGGGCAGGCCGGCGTGCTTGGCCATGTTGGTGAGCAGCGACACGTTGCCGTTGGAGAGCGTGGCGATGATGCGCTTGCGCTTGAGCTTGACCAGGCCCGCCTTCGCGTCCGGCCAGGGCCGCAGGCGGTGCCAGGCGCGGTTCAGGTGGTCGATCTCGTCCTCGGACAGGCCGCGGATGGCGAAATTCACCAGCAGCCCGTCAAGGATCATGCGGTGCAGGTCGTCGATCCTGGTCCAGGGCAGCTCGCCCGAGCGCACGCGCGCCATCGCCGGCCGGTAGCCTGCGCGCCAGGCGTCGGCGAAGGCGGCCCAGTCGACCTTGAGCTTTTTCCGGCGCCCGAGCAGCGCGCCCTCGCGGATCAGGGAGCCGCGCCAGTCCACGACCGTGCCGAACACGTCGAACGCGAGCGCTTTCACGGCGGCGGTGCAGGCAGGCATGGGGTGAATTCTAATCGCCCGCGCGCGCCGATAAAGACGCGGTTTTACCTTTTCTTACGTTCGTGCTTCCAGAGCACGTCGCCGCGTCGGCCGGCAAGGTTCAAGGTGCGGCCGAGCACGAACAGCAGGTCGGACAGGCGGTTGATGTACTGGCGGGCAGGCGCGCCGACCGGTTCCTCGCGCCCCAGCGCCACCAGGCTCCTTTCGGCGCGACGGCTCACGGTGCGCGCGAGGTGCGCCAGCGCCGCGGCGCGCGTGCCGCCCGGGAGGATGAACTCCTTCAGGGGCTTGAGTTTCGCGTTGTGCGCCTGCGTCAGTTCTTCGAGGCGCGTGACATGGCCCTGCGCGATCATCGTGTGGCCGGGGATGCACACCTCGCCGCCGAGGTCGAACAGGTCGTGCTGCACCTGCAGCAGCGCCGCGCGCACCGGCGCGGGGAGTTTCTCCGCCAGCAGCAGGCCGAGGCCGGAGTTCAGCTCGTCGATGTCGCCGAGCGCCTGGATGCGCCGGCTGTCCTTGCCCACGCGCGCACCGTCACCCAGGCCGGTGTCGCCGGCGTCGCCGGTGCGGGTGGTGATTTTCGATAGCCTGTGGCCCATGAGAAGCGCAGAATTATAGGGCCGCAAACCACATCGAAGGAGGACATGATGGCCGTGCGTAAAGCTTCCTACTACTCCGCGAAAGTCCCGCAGCGTCCCGGTGCCGGCGCGCAATTGCTCGCCGCGCTGAAGGCTTCGAAGGTGAACCTGCTCGCGTTCACGGGTTTCCCCGCGAGCGGTGGCGCGCAGGTCGACTTCATCCCGAAGGACAATGCGAAATTCACGCAGGCGGCGCGCAAGGCGAAGATCAAGCTCTCGGCGAGAAAGACGGTGTTCCTCGCCCAGGGCGAGGACCGCCCGGGCGCGCTCACGCAGATCCTCGGCAAGCTCGCCCAGGCGAAGATCAACGTCGTCTCGCTGCAGGCGGTGGTCGCGGGCAAGGGCCGCTACGGCGCCATGTTCTGGGTGAAAGCGGCCAACGTCGCCAAGGCCGCGCGCGTGCTCAAGGCGCGCTAGGCGTCGCGCAGCCTGAGGGACCGCCCTGGTCGGGCGCCGGCACGGCTAGGCCAGGGCGTGCTTGCGATCTAGCGTTTCTGCGTCGCCTGGCCGAATTGCTCGCGCAGGCGCCGCACGGCCTCGGGCTCGCCGCGCACGCGCAGGAACGCGCCCTCGCCATCGGCGCGCTCCTCCAGCACCTCGCAGGTGGCGAAGATCTCCCCGCGCAGTTTCTGCGCCGACCAGGGCAGGAACAGTTCGGCCTCAACCAGGCGCCGCTGAAAAAAAGCGCGGATCGCCTCGCGCAGCATCGCGCTGTCACCCTCGCGGCGCGCACTCATCACGATGCACCCGGGGTATTTTTCACGCAGCGCCGCTTCGTCGCCGCCGCGGTCGATCTTGTTGAACACCAGGAGGCGCGGCACGTCCTTGGCGCCGATCTCGTCGAGCACTTCCTCGGTCACCAGCAGCTGCCGCTCGTACCCGGGATCGCTCGCATCGACGACGTGGGCGAGAAGCGACGCCTCGAGCGCCTCGTCGAGCGTCGACTTGAACGAGGCGACCAGCCCGTGCGGCAGGTTCTTGATGAAGCCGACCGTGTCGCTGACCAGCACCAGCGGGACGGTCTCGGGGTGCAGCGCGCGCACGGTGGTATCGAGCGTCGCGAACAGCTTGTCCGCGACCAGCGCCTCGTTTCCCGTGAGCGCGCGCATCAGGGTGGACTTGCCCGCGTTCGTGTAGCCGACCAGCGCCACGCGCGCGAGCCCCTGGCGCTCCTGGCGCCGGGCGCGCTGCGTCCTGCGTTCGAGGTGCATGGCGTCGAGCTCCTTCTGCAGCTCGGCGATGCGGTCGCGGATCTTGCGCCGGTCCAGCTCGCCGTGCGACTCGCCGCCGCTGCGGCCGCCGGTGCCGCTGCGCGCCCGGTCCTTCGGCCCGGCCTGCTTGGCAGCTTCGCGCATTCGCGGCCCCATGTAGCCGAGGCGCGCGATCTCCACCTGCGCTCTTGCGGCGCGGGAACTTGCGTGCCGGTGAAAGATCTCGAGAATCACCATGGTGCGGTCCATCACCTCGCAGCCGACTTCCTTTTCGAGGTTGTGCGCCTGCGAGGGGGAGATCTCGTGGTCGACGAGGATGAGGTCGGCGCCGTCCTGCACGAAGTCGTGCAGCTCCTGGCGCTTGCCGAGGCCGAGGTAGGCGGTCGCGTCGAATTTCGGACGCTTCTGCGTGAAGGTGGCACCGACCTCGAACCCCAGCGTCTTCGCGAGCTGGCGCAGTTCGGTCAGCGAGGCATCGAATTCGATGTCGCTGACGCTGGGCAGCTGCACCGCCACCACGACGGCGCGCGGCGGCTTCTGGTTGACTTCTTGCATCATCGGGCACGCAGACTATCAGGCATACCCGCCAAACCCACAATTTACATACGCCCCTTCTTGCGCACTTCGCTCTCGATCCAGCCCTTCGCCAACGTCGTGGTGAGGCTTTCCCCTTCACTCACCCGCGACGCATCGACGACCACTTCGCCCCGCGCATTGCGCGTCAGGCTGTACCCGCGCTCGAGCACCGCGCCCGGATTGAGGTTCACCAGTCCCGCCTTCAGCCGCTCGATCTGCGCGGCGAAGTTCTCCAGCCGCCGCGCAGTCGACGAGGACAGCCGCGCCGCCAGCTGTTCGAGCAGCTGGAGTGACGTGCGCAGTCGCTCGCGCGGATGGACCAGGCGCCGCGCGAGCGCATCGATCATCTGCATGGCGTTCTCGATGCGCCGCAGCGCCTCGCGCGACGCGCGCTGTGCGAGCTCGGCGACGCGCGCCAGCAGTTCCGCGCGCGACGGGCTCACCATTTCCGCCGCCGCGGTCGGCGTGGGCGCGCGCTGGTCGGCGGCAAAATCGGCGATGGTCACATCGGTTTCGTGGCCCACGCCCACCACCACCGGAATCGCGGAGGCGCGGATCGCGCGCGCCACGACCTCCTCGTTGAACTGCCACAGATCCTCGATCGAGCCGCCGCCGCGCACCAGCAGCAGCACGTCGCACTCCGCGCGCGCGTTGGCGACCGCGAGCATGTGCGCGATTTTCGCCGCCGCGCCTTCGCCTTGCACCGGCACCGGATAGACAATTACCGGAATGGCGGGATTGCGGCGTTGTAGCGTGGTGAGTACATCGCGCAGCGCGGCGGCCTGTCGCGAAGTCACGACACCGATGCGCTTCGGATGCTCCGGAATGGGGCGCTTGGCGCCGGGATCGAACAACCCTTCCTTTTCAAGCTGCGCCTTGAGCTTCAGGAAGCGCTCGTACAACGGGCCGAGGCCGGCCCGGCGCATGGTCTCCACGTTGAGCTGGAAACGCCCACGCGGCTCGTACAGGGTGACCGCGGCACGAGCCTCCACGCGCATTCCTTCGGCCGGCTCCCAGTCCAATGTTGCAGTGCGGCCACGGAACATGACGCAGTCGACCTGCGCGTTCTCGTCCTTGAGGGTGAAATACCAGTGGCCGGAGGAGGCCGGGCGGAAGTTGGAAATCTCCCCTGCGACCCATGCCGCGGGAAAGCGCCGCTCGAGCACCTCGCGCACGCTGCGCAGCAGTTCGGAGACGCTCAGCACGGGCGGAGAATCGCGCAACAAATCGGGTTGCATGCGCTTACACTAATGCACGGCCGCCGCGAAGTCGCGAGCGGCGGCGATGGAATCTCCTACGGAGCCCGATTCTGTTTCGTAAGGTTCTGTTTCTGCATCGGAAAGAACTGCTGAAATTTTAATCGCCGGCGACTCGCGGACGGATTCGTGACGTGAAGGATGAACTGCCCAGAGAAAATCCACAAACTTATCCACAGGATTTGTGGACAACGCGCCCGCCGCGTTTTTGCTAGAGTCCGCCGACAACAAGACCAATCCCGGGGGAGCACCTCTTTGTTCGCCATCATTCAAGCCGCGGGCTGGCCGATCTGGCCGCTCCTGTTTGCCTCGGTCATCGCCGTGGCGCTCATCATCGAGCGCGCGGTGACGCTGCGGGGCAACAAAATCGTCCCACCGGCGCTGCTGGACCAGGTGCTCTCGGTCTATCAGAGTCGAGGCGTGAACGCGGAAATCCTGGACAAGCTGGGCAAGGATTCGCCGCTGGGCCAGGTGCTGGCGGCGGGCCTGCGCAATCACAAGAGCCCGCGCTATGTGATGAAGGAAGCGGTAGAGGAGGCAGGGCGCACCGTGGCGCACGAGCTGGAGCGTTTTCTCACCACGCTCGGAACGATCGCCACCGCAGCGCCGCTGCTCGGCCTGTTCGGCACGGTGATCGGCATGATCGAGATCTTCGGCTCGCAGTCGCCCACCGGCACCAACCCGCAGCTGCTGGCGAGTGGAATTTCGATCGCGCTGTACAACACCGCCTTCGGCATCGGCATCGCCATCCCGGCGCTGATCTTCTACCGCCACTTCAAGAACAAGGTGGACGGCTTCGTCGTCGACATGGAGCAGCAGGCGGCGAAGCTGATCGATCTGGTGCACGGCGAGCGCGCCGCCAGCGCCTAGCGCGCCGATGAATTTTCAGCGCGGCCGGGAACGCGAGCACCTGGAGATCAACCTGGTGCCGATGATCGACGTGATGCTGGTGATCCTGATCTTCCTCATGATCTCCACCACCTACTCGAAATACACCGAACTGCAGATCAACCTGCCTTCGGCCGACGCCGAGCGCCAGCTCGAGCGCGCGAACGAGATCTCCATCCTGGTCGACGCGCAGGGCCAGTACGTGGTCGATCGCAGGCCGGTGGCCTACGTCAGCGTGGAGCAACTCGCCAGCGAACTCAAGCGCGCCGGCGGCGCGCTCAAGGAGCCGGTGGTGGTGATCAGCGCCGACGCCAAGGCCACGCACCAATCCGTGGTGCGCGTGATGGAGGCCGCGCGCGCTGCCGGCCTGGAAAGAATCACCTTCACCACCCAGGCGAGCCGATAGCCACGCGTCTCCTCGCCAAGCTCTGGGCGCGCCACCATCCGATCGCCTGGCTGCTGTGGCCGGCGAGCCTCGCGTTCCGCCTGGCCGTGTTCCTGCGGCGCCTGCTGTACTGGCTGCGCCTCCTGCCCAGCGCAGGTGCCGGCATTCCGGTGATCGCCATCGGCAACCTGACGGTGGGGGGCACGGGCAAGACGCCGCTTGCCATCCACCTGGCAGAAATCCTCGCGGCCAGAGGTTGGTCACCCGCCATCGTCTCGCGGGGTTACGGCGGCACGGTGCGCGCGCCGCGCGGCGTGTCGCTCGCTTCCGACCCCGCCGAGGTCGGCGACGAGCCGGTGCTGATGGCGCGGCGTAGCGGCTGCCCGGTCTGGGTGGGCCCGGACCGCGTGGCGGTGATCGCCGCGCTGCGCCACGAGCATCCGGACTGCGACATCGTGATCCTCGACGACGGCTTGCAGCACTACCGGTTGCGGCGCGATCTCGAGATCGCGGTGGTGGATGCGCGCGGTTTCGGCAACGGCATGATGCTGCCCGCGGGACCGTTGCGCGAGCCGCGTACGCGCCTGTGGACGGTGGACGCGGTCATTGCGCACGGCACGGACCGCGTGAAAGGTTACGCCATGCGCCTGCAGGGCGAGGAACTGCACCGCGCGACCGACGCGCGCGAGCGCCGTGCGGTGCAAAGCTTCGCCGGCGAGCGCGTACACGCCGTGGCCGGCATCGGCGATCCCAAGCGCTTCTTCCTGCACCTGGCGCAGCTCGGGGTAAAGGCGGTGCCGCACCCGTTCCCGGACCACCACCCGTTTCGCGCCGCGGACCTGGAGTTCGGCGACGCCGCGCCGGTGCTGATGACCGAGAAGGACGCGGTAAAATGCAAGCGCTTCGCCAAGCCGCAGCACTGGGTCCTGCCCGTGCGCGCGGTTCCGGATTCCGCGTTCGACGACTGGTTGTTGAGGAGGCTCGGTGAGCTCGGCCATAGACCCAAGGCTGCTTGAAATCCTGGTGTGCCCGCTGTGCAAGGGGCCGCTCGTCTACCGCAAGGAGGCGGCCGAACTGGTGTGCAAGGCCGACCGCCTGGCCTACCCGGTGAAGGACGGCATTCCGGTGATGCTGGAAGACGACGCGCGCAAATTGGACCCCGCAGAAGAAATCGCGTGAGCGGCTTCGCGGTCCTGATCCCCGCGCGCTACGCCTCCACCCGCTTTCCCGGCAAGCCGCTCGCCGACATCGGCGGCAAGCCGATGGTGGTGCGCGTGTGCGAGCGTGCGCAGCAAAGCGGCGCGCGCCCGGTGTGCGTGGCCACCGACGACGAGCGCATCGCGCAGGCCGTGCGCACGCACGGTTTCGAGGCACGCATGACGCGCGCCGACCACGCTTCGGGCACCGACCGGATCGCGGAGGCGGCAGCGCAGCTCGGCCTTGCCGACGACACCGTGGTGGTCAACGTGCAGGGCGATGAGCCGCTCATCGCGCCGCAACTCATCGCCCGGGTGGCGCGGGCGCTGGAAACCGACCTGCAGGCGAGCGTGTCCACCGCCTGCCATCCACTGCGCGACGCCGCCGCGTTCTCCAACCCGAACGTGGTGAAGGTGGTGCTCGACGCGAAAGGTAACGCGCTGTACTTCAGCCGCGCCGGCATCCCGTTTCCGCGCGAGGGCGGCACGCCGCCCTGCTACCGCCATGTGGGCATCTATGGCTACCGCATGGCGTTCCTGCGCCGCTATGCGGGCCTTGCACCCTCGCCGCTCGAATCCATCGAGCAGCTCGAGCAGCTGCGCGTGCTGTGGCACGGCTATCGCATCGCCGCCGTGGTCGAGGAAGGGGAGATCCCGCCCGGCGTGGATACGCCGCGCGATCTGCAAGCTGTGCTAAGAATGCTGCAATGAGAGTCATCCTGCTGGGCCCGCCGGGGGCGGGCAAGGGCACCCAGTCCGCCTACATCACGCGGGCGTTCGGCATCCCGCAGATTTCTACCGGCGACATGCTGCGTGCGGCGATCAAGGCGGGCACGGCCCCGGGCATCGCGGCGAAGAAGGTGATGGACACCGGGCAGCTGGTGTCGGACGACATCATCGTCGGGCTCGTCATGGAGCGGCTGACGCGGGACGATTGCGCCAAGGGCTACCTGTTCGACGGTTTCCCGCGCACCATCGCGCAGGCCGAAGCGATGAAGGCGGCGCTGGTGGGCATCGATCACCTGCTCGAGATCGACGTGCCCGAGGCGGAAATCATCCTGCGCATGAGCGGGCGGCGCGTGCACCCGGCCTCGGGACGCAGCTACCACGTGGTATTCAATCCGCCGCGCGCCGAGGGCAAGGACGACGTCACGGGCGAGCCGCTGGTGCAGCGCGACGACGACCGCGAGGAGACGGTGCAGAAGCGACTCGAGGTGTACCAACGGCAGACGCGTCCCCTGGTGGAGTACTACACCCGCTGGGCGGCCTCGGGGGACCAGCGCGCGCCGCGCATCCACCGCATTTCGGGCCTCGGCAGCGTGGAGGAAATCAAAGCCAGGACTATCGCCGCCCTCGGCTAGCCTGATAAAATCGCGCCCTTTCCGGGGAGAACTTGCATGGCTGCCGTCATCACTTTCGCGCTCGTCTGCGCGCTACTGGCAATCGTCTACGGCATCTGGCAGAGCAAGCTGATCCTGCAGCTGTCCGACGGCAACGAGCGCATGCGTGAGATCGCGGCCGCGATCCGCGAGGGCGCGAACGCCTACCTGTGGCGCCAGTACAAGACCATCGCCATGGTCGGCATCGCCCTGTTCCTCGCCATCGGCTTCATCCCGCAGCTGGGCTGGACCACCGCCTGGGGATTCTTCCTCGGCGCCGTGCTCTCGGGCGCCTGCGGCATCATCGGCATGAACATTTCGGTGCGCGCCAATGTCCGCACGGCGGAGGCGGCGCGCGTGGGCCTGAACGAGGCGCTGCAGGTGGCCTTCAAGGGCGGCGCCATTACCGGCCTGCTGGTGGTCGGCCTGGGGCTGCTCGGCGTGGCGGGTTTCTTCGCGCTGCTGTACGCGAACGCCGGTCCGATGCAAAGGGCCGACCTCGCACACCTCGTGCACCCGCTGGTGGGCTTCGGCTTCGGCGGCTCGCTCATTTCCATCTTCGCGCGGCTCGGCGGTGGCATCTTCACCAAAGGCGCGGACGTCGGCGCCGATCTGGTGGGCAAGGTGGAAGCCGGCATCCCCGAGGACGATCCGCGCAATCCGGCAGTCATCGCCGACAACGTTGGCGATAACGTCGGAGACTGCGCCGGCATGGCGGCAGACCTGTTCGAGACCTACGCCGTGACCATCGTCGCCACCATGCTCCTTGGCGCGCTGATGATGACGAAATATCCCGCCCTCGCCCTGCAGCCGGTGATCTACCCGCTGGCGATCGGCGGCTTCGCCATCATTGCCTCCATCGTCGGCACCTGGTTCGTGAAGACTGCGCCGGGCGACAAGAACGTCATGACCGCCCTGTACAAAGGCCTTGCGGTGGCCGGGGCCATCGCGCTGGCGGCCTTCTGGCCGATCACTGAGCTGGTGATGGGCAAGGTGGTCGCCGAGGTCCCGTTCGAGATCGCCGGCGTCGAGAAGATGATCACGGTCTGGCACCTCTACGGCGCCGCGGTGGTCGGCATGGCGCTGACGGGGTTCCTGGTGTGGATCACCGAGTACTACACCGGCACGCAGTACAAGCCGGTGCAGCACGTGGCGCTGGCCTCCACCACCGGCCACGGCACCAACATCATCGCCGGGCTGGGCGTGTCGATGAAGTCCACCGCCTGGCCGGTGCTCGCGGTCTGTGTCGCGATCCTCGCCTCCTACGCGCTCGCGGGCCTGTACGGCATTGCCATCGCCGCAACGTCGATGCTCTCGATGGCCGGCATCATCGTGGCGCTCGACGCCTACGGGCCGATCACCGACAACGCCGGGGGCATCGCCGAGATGGCGGGTCTGCCGGACTGGGTGCGCGAAATCACCGATCCGCTGGACGCGGTCGGCAACACCACCAAGGCGGTGACCAAGGGCTACGCCATCGGCTCGGCGGGCCTCGCCGCGCTGGTGCTGTTCGCCGATTACACGCACGCGCTGAAGGCGGCCGGCCTGACGCTGACCTTCGATTTGTCCAACCACATGGTGATCGTGGGCCTGTTCATCGGCGGCCTGGTGCCGTACCTGTTCGGCGCCATGGCGATGGAAGCCGTGGGCCGCGCCGCGGGCGCGGTGGTGGTGGAAGTGCGCCGCCAGTTCAAGGAGATCCCGGGCATCATGGCGGGCACCGCGAAGCCCGAGTATGGCGTGGCGGTGGACATGCTGACGCGCGCGGCGATCCGGGAGATGATGATCCCGTCGCTGCTGCCGGTCCTGGTGCCGATCCTCGTCGGCATGATCCTCGGGCCGCAGGCGCTGGGCGGCGTGCTGATGGGCACCATCGTCACGGGCCTGTTCGTCGCCATCTCGATGTGCACGGGCGGCGGCGCCTGGGACAACGCCAAGAAGTTCATCGAGGACGGCCATCACGGCGGCAAGGGGTCCGACGCGCACAAGGCGGCGGTCACCGGCGACACGGTAGGCGATCCCTACAAGGACACCGCCGGCCCGGCTGTGAACCCGCTGATCAAGATCATCAACATCGTGGCGCTGCTCATCGTACCCTTGATGGTGTGAGCGTCGGCATGCGTAACTTTCAAAGGGCTGCTTGCGTGGCCCTTTTTCTTTTCAGTTTCGGCGCCCTGTACGGCGGCTACGCCGCGGCGCAGCTCGCGGCGCCCGAGATCGACAGCGAGCGCGTCGAGCGCCCGGCGGCCAGCGCGCGGCGCCACATGGTGGCCGCGGCCGATCCGCGGGCGGTGGAGGCGGGCCTGGAGATGCTGCGCGCGGGCGGCAGCGCCGCCGATGCGGCGATCGCCGCACAACTGGTGCTCGGCCTGGTCGAGCCGCAGTCCTCGGGCCTGGGCGGCGGCGCGTTCGTGCTGCATTGGTCGGAAAAAGAGCGACGCGTGCGCAGCTACGACGCACGTGAAACCGCACCTGCCGCGGCACGACCCGAGCGCTTCCTCGACCGCCACGGCAATCCGGAGCAATTCATGCGTGCGGTGGCGAGCGGGCGCGCCGTGGGCGTGCCGGGCGTGCCGCGGCTGCTCGAGGACCTGCACCGCGCGCATGGCCGCCTGGCCTGGGTGCGCCTGTTCGAACCGGCGATCCGGCTCGCGGAGAAGGGAACGCCGAAGACCCGGCGCCTGGCCCGCCAGCTCGAGCACGAGACGCTTCTTGGCCAGGACCCGGCGGCGCGCAAGCTGTTCTACAGCGGGCGGCGCATCGTAAATCCACAGTACGCTGCGACGCTGCGCGCGCTGGCGGCGATGGGCGCCGACGCGTTTTATCGGGGCGCGATCGCGCAGGACATCGTCGACGCGGTGCGCGCGCACGAGCGGCCCGGCGACATGTCGCTGGCGGATCTCGCGGGCTACCGGGTGCTGGAACGCGAGCCGGTGTGCGGCAGCTACCGCGCCTACCGCGTCTGCGGCATGGGCCCGCCCAGCTCCGGCGCCACCAGCGTGCTGCAGATCCTCGGCATCCTCGAGCGCACGGCCTTCGCGCGCGCCGCGCCGGGCTCTGCCGAGGCGGTGCACCTGTTCAGCGAAGCGGCGCGCCTGGCCTACGCGGACCGCGCGCGCTACATCGGCGACCCGGGGTACGCGCGGATTCCCGTGGCGCGCATACTCGAGGCGACGTACCTTGAGGAGCGGGCGCGGCTGATCGGCGAGCGCTCCATGAACTACGCCATGCCCGGTACGCTGGATCCCGAGACCCCGGGCACCAGCCACCTGTCGGTGGTGGACGCGCAGGGCAACGCGGTGGCGATGACTACGTCGATCGAAATGGGCTTCGGCAGCCGCATCCTGGTGCGCGGATTCCTGCTCAACAACCAGCTCACCGACTTCAGCTTCCGGACCGAGTACCTCGGCCGGCCGGCCGTGAACCGCGTCGAACCCGGCAAGCGCTCGCGCAGCTCCATGGCGCCGACCCTGGTGTTCGACAAGAATGGCCGCCTGAAGATGGCGCTCGGCTCGCCGGGCGGCCTGGTGATCATCAACTACGTGGCGAAGGTGCTGGTGGCGACGCTCGATTGGGGCATGGATATCCAGTCGGCGATCTCGTCGCCCAACTTTGGCAGCACCAACGGGCCGACCTTCCTCGAGCGCGGCACCGGGGTTGAGGAACTGGGCGACGCGCTCGCCGCGCGCGGACACGTGCTGAACTTCGCGCGGCTGACCAGCGGCCTGCACGGCATCGAGCGCGTGCCGGGCGGGTGGCGGGGTGGGGCCGATCCGCGCAGGGAAGGCGAGGCGCGGGGCGATTGATCCTCCCGCGTTGCGGCAAGACCACCGCCGTGGCGAGCTGGCTGGACCACGCGGGCATGCCCTGCGTCTGGTACCAGCTGGACGAGGGCGACGCGGACATCGCCACGTTCTTCTACTACCTTGGCCTCGCGGCCGCCGATCTGGATGACGAGGAGCGTGCGGTGCTGCCGCTGCTTACTCCTGAGTATCACGCGGCCGTGCCCGTGTTCACGCGGCGCTACTTTCAGGCGTTCTACGCGCGCCTGAAGACGCCGTTCGCCATCGTCTTCGATGGCTACCACGACGTGCCGGCCTCTTCCCCGCTGCACGAAGT
Organism: Pseudomonadota bacterium; assembly: GCA_027624175.1. Classification (GTDB taxonomy): domain Bacteria; phylum Pseudomonadota; class Gammaproteobacteria; order Burkholderiales; family SG8-39; genus JAABQT01. The sequence continues at coordinate 16,126 of JAQBXT010000004.1, forward strand.
GATGCGCGATGCGCTGCGCGAATTGCCGCCGGGGGGGGCGGGCGCTCATCGCCAGCCGCGGCGATCCGCCGGCGTCGCTCGCACGGCTGCGCGCCAATCGCCAGCTCGCGCACCTCGGCTGGGAAGAGCTGCGGCTGACGCGCGGGGAGACCGAGTCGATGGTCGCGCAGCGCCACGCCGGCCTCGGCCCCGAGGCGCTCGATGCGTTGTACGCAAAAACCCAGGGCTGGGCGGCTGGCCTGGTGCTGGTGCTGCAGCAGGCGCGCATGGGCAGCCCGATCGCCGAGGCGCCCGACCTGTCGACGCGGCAATTGGTGTTCGATTATCTCGCCGGCGAAATCCTGCAGAAGTCGGATGCCCGCACGCAGGAGTTCCTGCTGCAGACGGCGCACCTCGCGCAGATGACCGCGGCGCTGGCGCAGGATCTGAGCGGCGACGCGCAGGCGGGGGAGACGCTGGCGCGCCTGTATCGCGACAATTACTTCGTGACGCGCCGCGAGGCGGGCCCCGAGCCGGTCTACCAGTACCACCCCATGTTCCGCGAGTTCCTGCTGGCGCGCGCGCAGGACACTTATGCCAAGGAGCGAAGGCGGCAGCTGCAAAAAAGCGCTGCGGCGCTGATGGAAAACGCGGGGCAGGTCGAAGAGGCGGTGGCGCTGTACCGCGACAGTCACGACTGGGAGGCGATGGCGGGGCTCATCGAGCGGCACGCGCCCGCGCTGCTCGGGCAGGGTCGTGGCGAAACGCTGGGGCACTGGGTCGAGGAACTGCCGCCCGACGTGCAGCAGCAGCATCCGTGGACGGCGTACTGGGCCGCAGCGAGCCAGGTGCAGCAGGCGCCGCGCGAAGGCCGCCTGGGGTTCGAGCGCGCCTACGAGTTGTTCCGCGTTCATGCGACGCCGGACGCCGCCGGCATGGTGCTCGCCTGTTCGGGCGCGATGGACGCAATCCTGTACGAGCTCGACGATTTTTCGCTGCTCGACCGCTGGATCGCGGTGCTGGACGAAATGGCGCGCGCCGGCGCGCGGCTGCCGTCGCCGGAGGCGGAGGCGCGCGTGGCCTGCAGCATGTTCATCTCGCTCACCCTGCGCCAGCCCCAGCGCCGCGACATCGAGCAGTGGATCGAGCGCGCAATCGCCAACTCGCTGCAGGTTCCCGACCCGAACCTGAAGATGTTCGTCGGGCTGCTGGCGGAGATCGACGCGTCGGTGAAGGGCGGCGGCGCGGCGCTCGCGCCCGAACAGGCGGAGCGCCTGGCGGCGCGGCTGCTGGAACTGTACCGCGGTGCATTCCTGGCCAACGAAGCCCAACAACCCTGGTGCCTGCGCCCGCGCGAGAGGCTGCGAAGCCGGTTTTCGCGCGCGCTGGGGCAGCTCGCGCGCCATTGGGACGATCTGGGCCAGCCGGAACGGGCGCGCGACCTGCGCGAGCGCAGCGCCGAGCTCGAGGCGGGCGCGCCGGCTGCAGGTCTAAGCGATCGGTAAGCAACCGGTAGGCCGGAGGTATCCCGGCCCCTCCGATGATGGGCGCACAGGCGGCAATCGCCTGCAACCTGACAGGAGGGACCATGAAATTGACCAAGATCGCAGTTGCAGCTCTGTCGTTGTCCGCGCTTTCCGGCTGTTACGTAATGCAAGGGCCCGACGGCCAGTACTGGCACGTGATTCCGCCAGCTCAGCCGCACGGCAGTCCCATGCCGCCGCTCGCCGGGGCCGGCGCGCCCGCGCCGCAGGCGCTCAACGTGCGGTTCTACCCGGCGAACGAGCCGGCCACGGGTACCGGGATGTTCAGCGGCACCGTCGTCAACATGATGACCGGCAAGGGGCGCTTCCAGCTCAACTACAACGGCGAAACCCTGAGCGGCGAAGCGACGCGCGTGGAAGGCGATGCGCGACGCGGCGTGGCCAGCGCCTACGGCCCGAGCGGCGCCTACATGAGTTGCGAGTACCAGATGAGCTCGCCTCGCCAGGGCGCCGGCACCTGCACCATGTCCAATGGTGCCAAGTACCAGGTTCACATCGGCGGCTGAGCCATGGACCTCATCGCGCTAGCGCCCGAAGGGAGAGCCGTGCTTACGCCGCGCGAATCGCAGGTGGTGCAGCTGCTCGGGCGCGGCTGCACCTATTTGCAGGTCGCCGCGCACCTGGGGGTGTCGCTGCACACGGTGACCAGCCACGTCAAGAACGCCTACCGCAAGCTCGAGGTGCATTCCGCGGCGGCGGCAGTGATGCGGGCCGTCGAATTGCAGCTGCTGGGGTTGGGCTAGCGCGCCAGCGCCGCAGCGATTGCCTGCACGCAATCCTGCGGTGCTTGCGCGATGTCCACCTCGATCGCGCCGGCGGGGGCTTCGAGGGTCGCGAACTGGCTTTCCAGCAGCGACGCCGGCATGTAGCGGTGCTTGCGCTCCCGCATGCGCTCGCGGATCAGCTCGATCGATCCGCGCAGGTGCACGAAACGGCAGTCCACGCCGCGTGCCAGAATCTCGCGGTAGCGTTCCTTCAGCGCCGAGCATGCCAGCACGGCGCTTTTTCTCTTGCGCAATTCCCCGTTGATCCGCTCCAGCCAGGGCCGGCGGTCCTGGTCGCTGAGCGGCAGGCCGGCGGCCATCTTGGCGACGTTTTCGGGCGGGTGGTACGCATCGGCGTCGAGGAATTCACAGCCGAGCTGCGCGGCGAGCAGGGCGCCGATGGTGCTCTTGCCCGAGCCCGAGACGCCCATCACGATCACGATCACAGTTTGTTGACCGCGTGCCCGCCGAAACCTGCACGCATCATGGCGAGGAGCTTGCGCGCGTAGTCCGAGTGCCCCTGGCTGGAAAAGCGCTCCATCAGCGCCATGGTGAGCACCGGCGCCGGCACGCCCAGCTCGATCGATTCGAGCGCTGCCCAGCGTCCCTCGCCCGAGTCGGTCACCACCGGCGCCACGCCTTCGAGCGCATCGTCGCGCTGCAGGACTTCGGCGCACAGATCCAGCAGCCAGGAGCGCACCACGCTGCCGTGGCGCCAGGTTTCGGCGAGGCGCCCGGTGTCGAAGCCGAAGTCCTGGCGCGCGTCGAGCAGGGCGAAACCCTCGGCAAGCGCCTGCATCATTCCGTACTCGATGCCGTTGTGGATCATCTTGGCGTAGTGGCCGGCGCCGGCCGGGCCGCAGTGCAGCCAGCCGCGCTCCGCGCCCGGCGCCAGAACGCGCGCATACGGCTCGAAGATCTCGATCGACTTCGGCGTACCGCCGAGCATCAGGCAGTAGCCGTTGGCCAGGCCGTGCACGCCGCCCGAGACGCCGGCGTCGACATAGCGCAGGCCCTGCTGCGAGAGTTCCATGGCGCGGCGCATCGAGTCTTTGTAGAACGCATTGCCCCCGTCCACCAGCGTATCGCCGGAGGACAGCAGGGGCAGCAGTTCGCGCAATGCGTCCTCGGTGACGGTGCCCGCGGGCAGCATCATCAGGATCACGCGCTCGCCTTCGAGCCGCGCGCAGAGCGCGGCTAGCCCCTCCACGCACTCCACCTCCGGCTCGCCGGCGAGCGCTTCGCGCGCCGCGAGGTCGCGGTCGTAGGCGAGCACGCGCATGCCGCCGCGCGCCAGGCGCCGCGCCATGTTGGCGCCCATCTTGCCCAGGCCCAGGATGCCGATGTCCATGATCACACTCCTCGCGAGGGACTCATTCTAGGGCCAGCGCCGAGGCCGGCTCGAGCCCGGGCAGACTGCGCAGCCAGGTGAGTTGGCGCTTGGCGAGCTGACGCGTCGCGGCGATGCCTTGTTCGCGCAGCTCGGCCTTGCCGCATGCGCCCTCGAGGTAGCCCCAGGCTTGGCGATAGCCGACGCAGCGCATGCTGGGCAGGCCGGCGTGCAATGCATACCGCGCTCGCAGCGCGCTCAATTCCTCCACCAGCCCATCCTGCAGCATGCGGTCGAAACGCTCGGCGATGCGTTGGTGCAGCACCGCGCGGTCTTCAGGAATCAGCGCATAGGCTTTCAGCTGGAACGGCAAACCCTGTCGTGCAGAATTCTGCAATTCGGAGATCGGCTTGCCGGAGAGTTCCCACACTTCGAGCGCGCGCTGGATGCGCTGCGCATCGTTGGCAGGGAGCCGCGCTGCCGTCACAGGGTCCACGCGCGCGAGTTCGGCATGCAGCGCCGGCCAGCCGTGGCGCGTGGCGCGCGCGTCGATTTGTGCGCGCAGGGCGGGGTCGGCCTGCGGCAGCGCATCGAGCCCTTGCGTGAGCGCCTTGTAGTAGAGCATCGTGCCGCCGACCACCAGCGGGACCTTGCCTCGCCCTTGAATTTCCATGATCGCGCGGACGCAGTCCGCGCGAAATCGGCCTGCGGAATAGCTCTGCGTCGGCTCAATTAGATCGATCAGATGATGCGGGATTTGCGCACGCTCCGCCGCCGAAGGCTTGGCAGTGCCGATATCCATGCCGCGATACACCTGCCCGGAATCCATGCTGATGATCTCAACAGCATGGCGCGCCGCCAGCTCGAGCGCGAGGCGCGATTTTCCGCCCGCGGTGGGGCCGAGCAGTGCGTAAGCCTTACCGCCCACGCAGAAACAGCTTGTCGAGGTCCGCCAGCGTCAGTTGGTACCAGGTCGGGCGGCCGTGATTGCAGCTGCCTGAGCGCTCGGTCTCCTCCATCTCGCGCAGCAGGGCGTTCATTTCCGGAATGGAAAGCAAGCGGTTCGCCCGGACCGCGGCGTGACAGGCCATGGTCGCTAGGAGTTCGTTCTGGCGCGCCTGCAGCACCTGCGCGGCGCCGTATTCGCGCAGCTCGGCCAGCAGCGAACGCGCGAGCGCCGCCACGTCGCCGCCGGCGAGCAACGCCGGCGCGGCGCGCACGGCAAGCTCGTTCGGCCCGGCGACCGACAGTTCCATGCCGAGCTGCTCCAGCGCGCCGCGGTTGTCCTCCGCCGTCGCCACCTCGAGCGCCTCGGCGCGCATCACTGCCGGCACCAGCAAGCTCTGGCGCTCGATGGCGCCGGCGTCGAGCCTGAGCTTGAGCTTCTCCATCAGGATGCGTTCGTGCGCGGCGTGCATGTCCACCAGCACCAGGCCCGCTTCGTTCTGCGCCAGGATGTACACGCCGTGCAGCTGGGCCAGCGCATAGCCCAGCGGCGGGGCCTTCTCCGACAGCGGCAGCGCCGCGGGCGCCGGCCGGTAGTCCATCACCGGCTCCCGCATCGCCAGCGCCGCCTGGATCGCCGGTCCCTGCGCTGGCAAGGCGGCGTAGCTCACTGGCGCCTGCGCCGCAGAAGGGGACAGCGCGCGCTGCAGGGCGTGGAACACGAACTGGTGCATGCCGCGCGAGTCCCGGAATCGAACTTCCGTCTTTGCCGGATGCACGTTGACGTCGACGCCGCGCGGATCGAGCTCGAGGAACAGCACGAAGGCGGGCTGGCGCTCGCCATGCAGCGTGTCGCGGTAGGCCTCGCGCAGTGCGTGCGCCAGCAGCCGGTCGCGCACGAAGCGCCCATTGACGTAGAAGTATTGCGTATCGGCGCGGCTGCGCGCCGCCTGCGGCGTGCCGGCGAGCCCGTGCAGGCGCAGCGGTCCCGCGCGCACATCCACTGGCACCGACGCCGCCGCGAATTCTTCGCCGAGAACGTCGCCCGCGCGCTCTGCGGGCGATTGCGCCTGTAGGTGCGCCGAGACGCGGCCGTTGTGCCTGAGGGTGAACGCGATCCCGGGCCGCGCCAGCGCGATGCGCCGGAACGCCTCGTCGCAATGGCCGAACTCGGTGGCCTCGGTGCGCAGGAATTTGCGGCGCGCCGGCGTGTTGAAATACAGGTCGCACACCGCGACGGTGGTGCCCGGTGCGCGCGCCGCGGGCCGGGTTTCGTCCGGTGCGCCGCCTTCTGTGGCCAGCGACCAGGCGTGCGCGGCGTCACGTGCCCGCGACACCAACTCGACGCGCGCCACTGCGGCGATCGAGGCCAGCGCTTCGCCGCGAAAGCCCATGCTCGCCACGCCCTCCAGGTCCTCGAGCGAGCCGATTTTGCTGGTGGCGTGGCGCGCGAAGGCGAGTGCGAGGTCCTCGCGCGCGATGCCCGCGCCATCGTCGTCCACCTGCACGCGCTTCGCGCCGCCTTCGGCGAGCGCCACCTGCACCTCTGCGGCGCCCGCGTCGAGGCTGTTCTCGAGCAGTTCCTTCAGCACCGAGGCCGGCCGTTCCACCACTTCGCCCGCCGCGATCTGGCTGATCAACAGCTCGGGCAGCACGCGAATGGCGCTCATGCGGGGAGTATATAGAATCGGGTCATGGAACTTCTCGCCGCGCTGTGGGATTTCGCCGTGCATCTCGACGTGCATCTCGCCGCGTTCATCGCCGAGCACGGCATCTGGGTTTATGCGCTGCTGTTCGCGATCATTTTCTGCGAGACCGGACTGGTGGTGACGCCGTTCCTGCCGGGGGATTCGCTGCTGTTCGTGGTGGGCGCGCTGGCCGCCGCGGGCGGCATGGACATCAAGCTGGTGATCGCGCTGCTGGTGATCGCCGCACTCAGCGGCGACAACGTCAATTACTGGTTCGGGCGCTGGGCGGGGCCGAAAGTATTCCGCGCCGAGAACGCGCGCTGGTTGAATCGCCGCCACCTCGAGCGCACGCATGCCTTCTACGAGCGCCACGGCGGCAAGGCCATCATCATCGCGCGCTTCGTGCCGATCGTGCGCACCTATGTGCCGTTCGTGGCGGGCATCGGCACCATGCCCTACGCGCGTTTTCTCGCCTTCAGCGTGGCCGGCGCGCTGCTCTGGGTCGTGTCGCTGAGCCTTGCCGGCTATTGGTTCGGCAACATCCCGCTGGTCAAGGACAACCTCGCGCTCGCGATCGTGGCCATCGTCGCGCTCTCGGTGCTGCCGATCGCGGTGGAATTCCTGCGCGCGCGCCGGCGCGCCGCGGGCTAGGCTAGTTCAACGCCAGCGGGCCTTGCGGTCGCGGCGGATTTTTGGCGAAGTAGCGCTTGATGCCGGCAAGGAGCGCCCGCGCCATCTTGTCCTGGTAGGCGTCGTCGTTGAGGCGCTTCTCCTCCTGCGGATTGGAGATGAACGCCGTCTCCACCAGGATCGAGGGTACGTCGGGGGCCTTGAGCACGGCGAAGCTGGCGCGCTCGACGCGCGCCTTGTGCAGGGTGTTGATCTTGCCGAGCTCGGCCAGCACCGCGCCGCCCAGCTTCATGCTGTGATCGTTGGTCGCGGTCTGCGACAGGTCGACCAGCGTCTGCGTGAGGTAAGGGTCGCGCGTGTCGAGGTTGACCCCGCCGATCAGGTCGGCGTCGTTTTCCTGCTTCGCCAGCCAGCGCGCCGTATCGGAGGTCGGGCGCTGCGACAGCGCGAACACCGACGAGCCGCGCGCGTGCGGCCGGATAAAGGCGTCGGCGTGCACCGACACGAACAGGTCGGCCTTGACTTTGCGCGCCTTCTCCACGCGCGCGTTCAGCGGCAGGTAGTAGTCGCCATCGCGCGTCAACAACGCGCGCATGCCGCTTTCGGCATCGATCAATTTCTTCAGGCGCCTCGCGATGGTCAGCGTGACGTCCTTTTCCAGGCTGCCGCGGTGGCCGCGCGCGCCCGGGTCCTCGCCGCCGTGCCCAGCGTCGATGACCACGGTGGCGAGGCGCGCCACCCCCGGCGCCGCCGGCCCGCCCTTGCGCGGCGCAGCTGCCGCGGTGCCGTTGACGGTAGCCAGTTTCCCATCCAGCTCGAGCAGTGCGGCCAATGGATCGGGCGGCACCAGCGGATACAGGTCGAGCACCAGGCGATGTCCGTAATCCGCGATCGGTTTCAAGGCGAACACCTGCGGCTTCACCTCGGCCTTGAGATCGAGCACCACGCGCATCACGCCGGGACGGTTGAGCGCCACGCGCAGGCTGGCGATGTACGGGTCGCCGGCGGCGACCTTGTTCTGCAGCTCCGCCAATAGGGCGCCACCGTCGACGCCTCCCAGGTCGAGGACCAGGCGCTCGGGCCCTTTGAGCGCGAACATGCTGTAGTTCATCGGCTGGCTCGATTCGAAGGTGACGCGCGTGTAGTCGCGCGCCGGCCAGATGCGCGTGGCGATGATTTCAGCTTGGGCTGCGCCTAAGACACAGAGGAAAAGCGCTGCAAGGCCTGTGCGCGCCAGTCCTCGCCGGAGGGCGAGGGCGCGCTCAGCCACGCGCGCCTGCCCGCCCCGGCGATTTCCAGCCGGATCTCGAGGCACGGGGGCGCGAGCGATCCGCCGGCGCGCTCCGGCCACTCGATGACGCAGGCCGACTGCGCATTGAAGTAGTCCCTGAATCCAGAATCCAGCCATTCAGTCCGATCTTTGATCCGATAAAAATCAAAGTGATACAAGTGTAAGCTTGAAACCACATAAAGTTCAACTAGGGGGTAGGTGGGGCTCTTGACCCTGCCGGTGTGGCCTAAGGCACGCAATAGCCCCCGGACGAGGGTGGTTTTGCCCGTCCCCAGCTCCCCTGAGAGGTGCAGAACCCGGCCCGGGCCGATGCCGGCGGCGAGCGCGGCGCCCAGGCGCAGCGTTGCCGCCTCGTCGGCAAGCTCGAGGCTAGACTCGGCGGCCATGGACTACGCGGCGCTCGCGGCGCGCATCAAGCATTGGGCAAAGGAACTCGGCTTTCAGGCGGTCGGCATCGCGGACACCGATCTCGCCGCGGCGGAGAACCGGCTCGGCGATTGGCTCGGCAGGGGCTGGCACGGGGAAATGGATTATATGGCCCGCCACGGCGCGCTCCGGGCGCGCCCGGCGGATCTGGTGCCGGGGACGCTGCGCGTAATCAGTTGCCGCATGGACTACCTGCAGCTGGGCGAAGAACCCGGCGACGACCCGCTGCTCGCCTGCGTCTCGCGCTATGCGCGCGGGCGCGACTACCACAAGGTGCTGCGCGGCAGGCTGCAGAAGCTGTGCGATCGCATCACCGCAGACGCCGGTACCTACGGCTACCGGGTGTTCGCCGATTCGGCGCCGGTGATGGAAGTGGCGCTGGCGGCCAAGGCGGGCATCGGCTGGCGCGGCAAGCACACGTTGCTGCTGTCGCGCGAGGCGGGGTCGTGGTTTTTTCTCGGCGAGGTCTACACCAGCCTGCCGCTGCCGCCGGATGCACCGGCAAGCGAGCATTGCGGGACCTGCACCCAGTGCATCGACATCTGCCCGACGCAGGCGATCCGCGCGCCCTACCAGCTCGATGCGCGGCGCTGCATCTCGTACCTCACCATCGAGCTGCAGGGCAGCATCCCGGTCGACTTGCGGCCGCTCATCGGCAACCGTGTCTACGGCTGCGACGACTGCCAATCCGTGTGCCCGTGGAATTCCTTCGCCCGGCCGAGCGCGGAGCCCGACTTCGCGGTGAGAAACGGCCTGGACCGCGCGACGCTGCTCGAGCTGTTCGCCTGGAGCGCGGAGGAGTTCGATGCGCGCATGGCGGGTTCGCCGATCCGGCGCATCGGCTACGAGCGCTGGCTGCGCAACCTGGCCGTGGGCCTCGGAAACGCGCCCGCGACACCTCAGGTCGTGGCAGCTCTGCGCGCGCGCGCGGACCACCCATCCGCGCTGGTGCGCGAGCATGTAAGCTGGGCTTTGTCGCGCCATGGGTGACTGGACCGCCGATGCACTGCTCCCGGGATTCGAGGCGCGCACGCTTGAATTTCCCGATGATTATGACGGGCGCGTGGTGGCAACGCTCGTACGCCTGCCCGCGGGCGACGCGCCGCGCGGCGCGGTGCTCTACGTGCACGGCTTCGTGGACTACTTCTTCCAGCGCCACATGGCGGAGCGCTTCGCGGCCGAAGGCTACGCGTTCTACGCCCTGGATCTGCGCAAGCATGGCCGCTCGTGGCTTGCGCACCAGCATCCCTGCTTCTGCAAGGACATCGCCGAGTATTTCGCCGACCTTACGCGCGCGCTGGAATTGATCGGCGGCCCGGTGCTGCTCGCGGGTCATTCCACCGGCGGCCTGGTGTGCGCACTGTACGCGAGCCAGGGAGAGCGTGAAGCGCAGGTCAGCTCGATGTGGCTCAACGGCCCGTTCTTCGACTGGAAGGTCACGCCGTTCAAGCGCGCGCAACTCGGCTTCGCCGCGCTCATCGGGCGGACATTTCCCTTCCTCAACGACCCAAGGGCGGTCTCACCGGACAATGTGCGCAGCATCCACCGTGATTTCGGCGGCGAATGGGAGTTCGACCTCAAGCTCAAGCCGTTGCAAGGTTTCCCCGCCTACTTCGGCTGGGTCGGCGCGGTCCTCGCCGCGCAAGACAAAGTGCACGCGGGCCTGGACATCGGCTGCCCGGTCCTGACCATGCACGCGGACGAAGCAGACATCGTGCTCGACTGGCGTCACGTCGCGCGTTGGGGCCGAACGTTGGGGCGCGAGGCGCGTGTGCTTGCGTTTCCCGGAGGTCTGCACGACCTGGTGCTGTCGCGGCAGGAGATCCGCGACGCGGTGTTCAGGGAGCTTTTTTCCTGGGCGGCACGAGCCGCAAGGTAGCGACCGTCGCCGCTGCCCACATTGCGTAGAGCGTTGTGAACACCCAATCGGGGGCACGATAAAACAGCAATCTCTGCACCCAGCGGCCGACGAAGGATTGAGGTCGCGCGCCACCACGCAATGCGTCTTCCCACTCGGTAAGCGGGCAGGTCATGCCGATCACCGCTTCGAGCGCGACGAAGGCGATGGCACCCAGGTGCAGGTAACGGAACCAGGGATTGCGCACCCAGCGCCAGCCCAGCGCGCTGCCGATCCAGGTCAGGATCAGCCCGCCGACGATGAAGACGACGATCGCGAAATGGAGGACGAGGAGGGCGTCAGCCGGACTCACGCGGTCTCGCGGGATCCGCGATCCACTCGCTCCACGAGCCGGCGTAGAGTCGCCCGCCCTTCAAGCCCGCGATTTCCATCGCCAGCAGATTGTGGCAGGCGGCGACGCCCGAGCCGCAGGAATTTACCGAACCGTTTGCGGGCCGCTTGCCAAGCACCGCCTCGAATTCGGCGCGCAGCTGATCGCCGGGCTTGAACACGCCTTCCGGCGTCAGGTTGTCGCTGCTGAATCGGTTGCGCGAGCCCGGGATGCGCCCGGCGACCGAATCGATGGGCTCGGTTTCGCCGCGCCAGCGCGCCGGCGAACGCGCATCGATCAAGGTCACCCGGCCAAGCTGCGACTTCACGTAGGCCACGTCGACCGCGAGCTCCGTCCCGACCTTCCCGGGGTAATCCGTCGGCGCGAATTCCGGCACCTCGGTGCTGACTGCCCTGCCTTCCTTCATCCACTTGGCGAAGCCGCCGTCGAGCACCGCCACCGCGTCGTGACCCACCCAGCGCAGCATCCACCACAACCGCGCCGCCATGGCGCCGGGCCCGCCGTCGTAGCACACGACCTGGTCGGTCGGATTCAGTCCCTGCGTGCCAAGCCAGTCGATGAAAGTCTGCGGCACGGGCAGCGGATGGCGTCCGTTCTTCCCGGTCTTCGGCGCGGACAGGTCGCGGTCCAGGTGCGCGAACGCCGCGCCGGGAATGTGCGACGCGCGGTACTGCTGCGCGCCGAGTTCGTGCTTGAGCAGATCGTGCCTGCAGTCGAACACCCGCCACTCGGGATGACGGGACAACGCATCGCCGGAGACGAGCGTGTTCAGCACCCCGGATCGCGCCTCACCCTTGCGTGCACTTGCATCGCGGTGTGTTCCATTGGCGACGCGTAAGGGCCGGCTTCAGCTGGCGCGCGTTCGGCAGGTCTGACATCGGGCCCGGGGGGTCGGAAAAGTCGGGCAAATTCTACCGCAGGGAAGGTTTGACCGGGCGAGGGCGAGTCGGCTAAGGTCAGGCCATGACAAAGACCGCGCAGGAGCCGAGCTTCGAGAAGGCACTGGCCGAGCTGGAGAAACTCGTGGCGCAGATGGAGGGCGGCAAGCTCTCGCTCGAACAGGCGCTGGAGGCGCATAAACGCGGCCTGGAACTGGCGCGCTTCTGCCAGCAGCGCCTGGATGCGGCGCAGCGCCAGGTCAAGGTGCTCGAAGGCGAGGTGCTGAAGAACCTCGCCGTGGAACCCGAGCCCGGTGAGCGTGCCTGAGGCAGCGTTCGCAGCCTGGATGGGCGGCGTCCAGGCGCGAATGGAGACGGTGCTGGCGCGCCTGCTGCCCGGCGCGCAGATCGCGCCGGCGCGTCTGCACGCGGCGATGCGCTACGCCACGCTCGAGGGCGGCAAGCGCGTGCGTCCGCTGCTGACTTTTGCCGCCGGCGAGGTGGCGCAGGCGCGACCGGAGCGGCTGGAGGTCGCCGCCGCCGCGGTCGAGCTGATCCACGCCTATTCGCTGGTGCACGACGACCTGCCGTGCATGGACGACGACGTGCTCCGGCGCGGCAAGCCCACGGCGCACGTCGAATACGACGAAGCGACGGCGCTGCTGGTGGGCGACGCGCTGCAGTCGCTTGCGTTCCAGCTGCTCGCCGAGCACCCGCTCGCCGACGACCCGAGCGCGCAACTGGAAATGGTGAAGCTGCTCGCGGTCGCCGCCGGATCACGCGGCATGGCGGGCGGCCAGCAGATCGATCTCGAGGCCGTCGGCAAGGCGCTCTCGGTGCCCGAGCTGGAGTCCATGCATATCCACAAGACCGGCGCGTTGATCCGCGCCGCAGTGCTGCTGGGCGCCGCCTGCGGCAACGGGCACGACGCGGCGTTGCGCGAGCGCCTGGACCAGTACGCGAAGACCGTCGGTCTCGCCTTCCAGGTGGTGGACGACCTGCTCGACCATGACGCGAGCACCGCGAACCTCGGAAAGACCGCGGGCAAGGATTCGCGGCAGGGCAAGCCCACTTACGTGTCGGCGATGGGATTGGCGCGCGCGCGCGAACTGGCGCGGGAACTGAGGCACAATGCGCTCCAGGCGGTCGCACCGCTGGGCCCGCCCGCGCGACGTCTGCGCGAGCTGGCCGATTTCATCGTACTCAGGAAATTCTAGGCATGGCCTCGATCCCGGGCGAGTTGCCCGCCGGCGGCTACAATCCAATGATGTTCGATCTGCTCAAGACGATCGACGATCCGTCCGGGCTGAGAAAACTCGAGCGCAAGCAGCTGCACCGGCTCGCAGAGGAGTTGCGCGCCTACGTGCTCGACTCGGTGTCCAAGACCGGCGGGCACCTGTCTTCCAACCTGGGCACGGTGGAGCTGACCATCGCGCTGCACAAGGTATTCGAGACGCCCGAGGATCGCGTCGTCTGGGACGTCGGGCATCAGACCTACGCGCACAAGATCCTCACCGGACGCCGCGAGGCGATGGCGCGCCTGCGCATGCAGGACGGCATCTCGGGGTTTCCGCGGCGCGCCGAGTCGCGCTACGACACCTTCGGCACCGCGCATTCCTCGACCTCGATCTCCGCGGCGCTCGGCATGGCGGTGGCGGCGAAGGCCAAGGGCGAGGCGCGCAAGTGCATCGCCGTGATCGGCGACGGCGCCATGTCGGCCGGCATGGCGTTCGAGGCGATGAACAACGCCGGCGCCATGGAAGTGGACCTGCTGGTGGTCCTGAACGACAACGAGATGTCCATCTCGCCGCCGGTGGGTGCGCTCACCAACTACCTGGCACGGCTGCTCTCGGGGCGCATGTACGCGACCGCGCGCCGCGCGAGCGAGCACATCCTGAAGCGCGTGCCGGGGATGTGGGAAATGGCGCGGCGTACCGAAGAGCACGTGAAGGGCATGGTCACGCCCAGCACGCTGTTCGAGGAGTTCGGCTTCAACTACATCGGGCCGATCGACGGGCACGACCTCGATACGCTGATCGCCACCCTGACCAACATCCGCAAGCTGAAGGGTCCGCAGTTCCTGCACATCGTCACGCGCAAGGGCCAGGGCTACAAGCTGGCCGAGGACGACCCGATCGCCTATCACGGGCCGAGTAAATTCGATCCGGCGGAGGGCATCAAGAAGGCCGCCACGCCGGCCAAGCCCACCTACAGCCAGGTGTTCGGCGACTGGCTGTGCGATACGGCACAGGCGGACGCGCGGCTGGTGGCAGTGACGCCCGCGATGCGCGAAGGCTCGGGCATGGTGCGTTACTCGGAGTTGTATCCCGCGCGCTACTTCGACGTCGGCATCGCCGAGCAGCACGCCGTGACCTTTGCGGCCGGGCTCGCCTGCGAGGGGCTGCGGCCAGTGGTGGCGATCTATTCCACGTTTCTGCAGCGCGGCTATGATCAGCTGATCCACGACGTCGCGATCCAGAATCTGCCGGTGACCTTCGCGCTGGATCGCGGCGGACTGGTCGGCGGCGACGGCGCGACCCACAACGGCGCCTTCGACTACGCCTTCCTGCGCACGGTGCCCAACCTTACCCTGATGGCGCCCTCGGATGCGAACGAATGCCGGCAGATGCTGACCACGGCGTTCCAGCTTGGCACGCCCGCGGCCGTGCGCTATCCGCGCGGCGCGGCGGTGGGCGAAGCCACACAGGAACTGACGGCGCTGCCGGTCGGCAAGGGAGAGGTGCGGCGCAATGGCAAGCGCGTTGCCATCCTCGCCTTCGGTGCGATGCTCAAGCCCGCGCTGGAGGCGGCCGAGTCGCTCGACGCGACGGTGGCCAACATGCGCTTCGTGAAGCCGCTGGACCTCGATCTGATCAGGCAGCTTGCCGCGACGCACGAGGTGCTGGTCACCGTGGAGGAGCACCAGGTGATGGGCGGTGCCGGCAGCGCGGTGTGCGAGGCGCTGAACGGCCTCGGCATCGAGCGGCGCGTGCTGCTGCTCGGCCTGCCCGACCGGTTCATCGACCATGGCGATCCAGGCAAACTCCTGTCTTCAGTCGGGCTGGATGCCCCTGGCATCCAGAATGCGATTCGCCGCGTAATAACCGAGTAAATTACTCGGGAGTTATAATCGACCCATGAACGCCAAAGACCCGCACTACATCCCGGATATCCAGAGCCTGCCGGATTCGCGCAAGCTCGCCATCGACAAGGTCGGCATCAAGGCGATCCGGCACCCGATCCAGATCATGCAGCGCGTGGGCGGGGTGCAGCATACGGTCGCCACCTTCAACATGTACGTCGGCCTGCCGCACCAGTTCAAAGGCACGCACATGTCGCGCTTCGTCGAGATCCTGAGCGCGCACGAGCGCGAGATCACCGTCGATTCGTTCAAGGCGATGCTCAACGAGATGGTGGCGAAACTCGAAGCCGAGGAGGGCCTGATCGAGATGTCCTTCCCGTATTTCATCGACAAGGCGGCGCCGGTGTCCGGCGTGAAGAGCCTGATGGACTACGAGGTCACCTTCATCGCCCAGATCCTCGACGGCCAGCGCAGCTTCGCCATGAAGGTGCTGGTGCCGGTCACCAGCCTGTGCCCCTGCTCGAAGAAGATCTCGGATTACGGCGCGCACAACCAGCGCTCGCACGTCACGGTCACCGCGCATACCGGCGAATTCGTGTGGATCGAGGAGATCGTGGACCTGGTGGAAAAGCAGGCCTCGAGCGAGCTGTATGGCATCCTCAAGCGCCCGGACGAGAAGCACGTCACCGAGCGCGCCTACGACAACCCCAAGTTCGTCGAGGACATGGTGCGCGACGTGGCCGCGACGCTGAACCGCGACAAGCGCATTTCCCGCTACGTGGTCGAATCGGAGAACTTCGAATCGATCCACAACCACTCCGCCTACGCCCTCATCGAACGCGACAAGAGTTCTCGCTAGCTGCGTCCTCGTCTGGCTCGGCATGAGCGCCGCCGACGCCCAGGATTTCGCAGGACAGCGCGCGCGCTTGGTCGCCGAAGTCGAGGCGATGTACGCGGACACGCGCATGCATACCGGCCTCGCGGCGATGTCGCCGCAGGTGCGTGCCGCGCTGGCGAAGGTCGAGCGCCACCGCTTCGTGCCCGGCGGGCAACAGGCCCTCGCCTACCGCAATCATCCCCTGCCGATCGGCAGCGGCCAGACCATCTCGCAGCCCTACATCGTGGCGCTGTCCACCGACCTGGTGGCGCCGCAACTTGGGCAGCGCGTGCTCGAGATCGGTACCGGCTCGGGCTACCAGGCGGCCGTGCTGGCCGAGATCGTGTCGCAGGTGTACTCGATAGAACTCATTCCTTCCCTGGGCAAGCAAGCCGCCGAGAGGCTGAAAACGCTCGGCTACGGCAACATTGAAGTCAGAATCGGCGATGGCTACGCGGGATGGCCGGAGCAGGCGCCATTCGATGGCATCGTGGTGACGGCGGCGGCGCCGCAAGTGCTGCAGGCGCTCGTCGATCAGCTCAAGCCCGGCGGCCGCATGGTGATTCCGGTGGGCGCGAGCCACGAGGCGCAGGAGCTTCTGGTGCTGACCAAGCGTGCCGACGGCGGTGTCGAGCGCCGCAGCGTGCTGTCGGTGAGATTCGTGCCGCTGGTGCCCGGTAAGTAGCTAGTACCTGCGCGTGAGGGTCATGACCTGCCCCTCGTTGCGCATCTCCACGCGGTTGAGAAAACTCATGCCGAGCAGAGCGATGTCGAGGCCCTGCTCGATGACGATGCCTTCCACCGCGGTCAGCTCGATGGCGCCCACCCGGACGCTGTCCAGCCTGATGCGATAGACCTGCACCAGGCCGGCGGCGGTCTTCGTGACTGCCACCTGCCCTTTGCGGTAGTCCAGGCCCAGGCGTACCGCGTCGCTCGCCGGCAGCGCGATCACCGTGACGCCGGTGTCGATGACGAAGCGCACCGGGCCGCCGTTGATCGCGCCTTCGGTGATGAAGTGCCCACGCGTGTCCGCCGCCAGCGTCACGCTCTGG
Organism: Pseudomonadota bacterium; assembly: GCA_027624175.1. Classification (GTDB taxonomy): domain Bacteria; phylum Pseudomonadota; class Gammaproteobacteria; order Burkholderiales; family SG8-39; genus JAABQT01. The sequence continues at coordinate 32,861 of JAQBXT010000004.1, forward strand.
CGCGGGTCGTCCGCGGCGGTGCTGATGTAGTGCTGGCCGCGTTCCAGCGTGCGCCGGTTGCCCTCAATCTCGATCACCGCGCGGTCGCGCTGCACCGAGACCAGCGTGACGCCGGCAGCCTGCTGGCCGATTCTCAGCGTCTTCGGTGCGCCGCCGTCGATGACCAGCACGGCGGCCTTCTCGCCGAAGGTGCCGATCAGGCTCACGTCGAGGGCCAGGGCCGGCCACGCCGCCAGTGCCAGGGCCAGCGCACTACAATGCCGCGTGATGAAGCCAGTCGCCATTTTCCGCCATGCTCCGAGCGAAGGACCGGGCTATTTTGCCACTTACCTCGAGCGCATGGCGATTCCCTGGAAGCTCATCGCGCTCGACGAGGGCCGCGCGGTGCCGCGCGACGCGCAGCGCTTCTCGGGTCTCGCCTTCATGGGCGGTCCGATGAGCGCGAACGACGCGCTGCCGTGGATCATTCCCGCCCTCGCGCTGATCGCCGATGCCGTGCGCAAAGACGTGCCGGTACTCGGGCACTGCCTCGGCGCGCAGCTGATGGCGAGGGCGCTCGGCGGCAGTGTGCGCGGTGCGCCGGTAAAGGAGATCGGCTGGGGGGAGGTCCGCGTCTCCGACAACGCCGTGGCGCGTGACTGGCTCGGCCCACTGCAGGCGTTCGACGCGTTCCACTGGCACGGCGAGGTGTTTTCCATCCCGCCCGGCGGCACGCGCGTGCTGGAGAATGAGAATTGCGCCAACCAGGCATTCGCCGTCGGCAAACACTTCGGCATGCAATGCCACGTGGAGATGACCGGCGACCTGGTGCGCGAGTGGCTGCGACTCGGGGCGCGCGAAATCGCGCGTGCTGCAAGATCGCCCGGTGTGCAAAAGCCGGTGGCGGCGACGCGCGGCCTCGAGCGGCGCATCAGCGCGCTGCACAAGGCTGCGGACCGGATCTACGACCGGTGGTGCGAAGGAATCAGTCGCGGAAGTTGATGAACTGCAGCGGCAGGTCGGTCACCGCCTGCCGCACCAGCTGAATCGCAGCTTGCAGGTCGTCCTTCTTGGCGCCGGAAATGCGTACCGCGTCGCCCTGGATCGAAGGCTGGACCTTCAGCTTCGCATCCTTGACCAGCTTCTGGATTTCCTTCGCCTTGTCCTGCGCGATGCCGGTTTTCACCGTGACCAGGCGCTTGGCCTTGTCACCGGAGATTCTCTCCACCGCACCGAGCTCCAGGCAGCGCACGTCGATGTTGCGCTTCGCCATGCGCTGGCGCAGCACGTCCATCACCTGGCCCAGCTTGAACTCGTCGTCGGCGAACACGGTCAGCGCCAGCTCGTTTTGCTCGATGCGCGCATCGGAACCCTTGAAATCGTAGCGGTTCTGGATTTCCTTGTTCGCCTGCTCGAGGGCGTTCTTCACTTCCTGCTGATTGACCTGCGAGACGATGTCGAAAGAGGGCATGGGCGGGGATTTTACGCGCTCGCGCCGCGCAGGTAGACCGGCCTGCCCGCCAGCTGCGCCGGCGCGCCGGCGAGCGGCCGGCCAAAGGCGTCCTCCGCCCTGTCGTGGGGCTCGTCCGCGGGAAACGGCAGCTGCGGGCCGTGCGCGTAGGTCAGCGCCACGATTTCGCCGTCCGGTCGGCGGAAGGCGAAGCGGTAACGACCGTGGCGCTGGCCCCTGGGCCCGGGCAGGCGCGCTGCGACGAAGGTGCTGTCGCCCAGCAGGTGCAGGAAGGCGCGCAGCATCGTATAGGCCGGGCGGGGCCTGAGGGCGGCGGGGGGGTTTCCCGCGTCGTCCACCAGGCCGTAGCCACGCGCCGCGAGACGCCACCAGTAGACGCGCGCCACCATCCCCGAGCCCAGTGCGTGCCACAGATAGCGCAGCAGGTAGTCGGCGTACTCGTCCTCGCTGACCTCGACATCGCCGGCATTGCGCCACGGCGGGAAGTAGGGCGCGTGGATCGGCGCATGCGCCCCCGTGCCGCGCAGCGGCCAGTTCACCTCCGACACGATGAAGCGGTCCGCGCAGTGCGGCGCGGCGCGGGGGACGGCGCGACCGAGCGCGAATTTCTCCGGCGCGCCGAAGCCGTTCTGCGGGTTTTCGGGGGCGCCGCGGCGATCGACGTACAGATGGTGCGACAGGGCGGACAGGGGCACGCCCGCCGGCCACTCGCGCAGCGCCGGGAACAGGCCCGGGTACTCGAAGTCGATCATCGCCGGCCCGGTGAAGCGCAGTGCCGGATAGCGTGCGTGCAATTCCGGCAGCGGCGCATACAGGATGCGCAGATCCTCGAATCCCCAGATGCCCCACTTCACGCGGTTGGTGGCGTGGCCGACCTCGACCGACTCCACCTCCTGCGCCACGCCTTCCAGCGCCTCGAGGGCGAATCTACGCCATGACGCCGGTTCGCGGATCGCGCGACGGTCCTGCACCAGCGCCACGCTGACCGCATGACCGGCGCGATGCAGTTCGCGCACGAGCTCGGTGCGAAAGCGCAGCCGCTCGCGCGAGTCGTGGTGGTAGAAGCGCACCAGCGCTGGGATGCGGCCCAGGCCCGCCAGCAGTTCCAGCTCGCGCTCGCGCGTCTGCGGCGTCGGCTCGAGCGCCATGCCGATCCGGCCGCTGAACTCGACCGGCTGCCGGTAGGCCTCTGCCAGGAGCGGTCGGTATGCCCGCCATACCCCGGGTGCTGCGCGTGGCGCGTCGGCGAGCACGCGGCGCCAGCGCGACGCCGGGAAATTGCGCGCGCGGTCGCGGCGCAGCAGCGTGGCGATGGGCTGGGCCGTCGCCTCGTCCCAGATAAACAGTTCGCGCGGCGCCGGATAATCGCGCGCCGGCGCCTCAACGGAGGGCGCGCCCCGCCGTTGCCGCAGGGCATGGAGCCCGCGCCGCTTGAGAATCTGCAGGCCGTACAGCCATCGATACCTGCGATCCCAGCGCAGCAGCGCGCGTGGCGGGATGCCGCGCCAGTACATTTCGGCGAGCATCTGCAGTAGGTCCGAAGGCAATTCAAGGCGCGACAGGTCCCGCGCGCGCTGGCGCAGGCTGAGCGTGGGCCGGATGCGGCTGCGATTCAGGTCCACCACCATGAAGTCCTGCCAGCTGCGCGGCCCTGCCGGCTGCAGCAGCACGTTCTGATTGCCGAGGTCGTTGTGCAGGAAGCCCGCTGCGTGCATGCGCCGCACGCCGTCGGCCACGCACTCCAGGAGATTCACGAACTGCACGGATTGCGGCGGGTTCTCATCGAACAGGCGCAGCAGCGCATCGCGCAAGGTCTCGGCCCCGTCCGCGTAGCGCGCCAGGTAGTAGCTCTCGCGCAGGCGGGCGCCCTCCCAGCGCTCGAGGTAGCCGATCGGCGCCGGTGTACCCGCGCCGTGCGCGGCGAGATGCGCCGCCGCCCGCCAGGTGCGTCGAGCCTTCGAGCCTCGGCGCCGGTCGCGCAGATCCTTGAACCAGGACTGCACGCCGAACGCCTTGATCATCACGACGACGTTGCGGCCATGGATCGGCAATTCGACCCGTACATTGCGGTTGCGCCCTGAAGCGATCAGGCGCGCCGCGGGCGAAGCCAGCACCGCCGGCATGTCGGCCAGACGCGCCAGCAAGTCTGGCGCGCGGTACGCATCCGCAATTTCGCCGGTATAGCGGCCGGCGATTTCGCCGGCCGGCCCGCTAGCGGCCATTCAGGCGCTGGAGCTCTTTCGACCCAGCGCAGTGTCGTGTCGCGCAGCCAGTCGGCGTCCGCGTCGTTGTCGAAGCCGGTGTAGGCAGAAATGTTCAGTGCCTTGGCCTGCACCAGCAGCAAGGTGGTCGTGGAGAGGAAGTACACGGATTTTCCGTCCTGGGTGGCGAGGCGTGTGCCCAGAAGCACCGACGCGGCCTGCGGCGTGCGGCGCAATTCCGCGATCAGGTTGGCGCGCCCGAGCGGCTGCGCATCGAGGAACCGGCGCAGGTCCGCGGGCTGCGTCGCATCGCCCAGGTTGCGCAAGGTGTCGGCGACGAAACCGCGGAACTGGGACAAACCGACGCGCTCGCGCTCCATGGCGCGCGGCGTCGCCACCAGCAGGTAGCGGCGCAATTCCGGCGTGTCACCCTGCGTAAAGCGGCGCAGGTCGGCGTCGGTCAACCCGAACAGCAGGATGCGGTTGGAGGCCGAGGTCAGCGCCTCGGCCAATTCCTGCAGGCGCGGCGAGGCGAGCTCGAGCGTGTCGGCGAATCCCGGCGGGGCGTCGAGCACCACGCGCTCCGCGCCCAGGCGCACCGCAAACGGGGTTGCCCAGGCCGGCGCGCCGAGCGCCAGCAGCAGCAGCGCGGCGAGCCATCCCCTCACGGCGTGCGGCGTCCCTTGCGCGCAGCGATGCGCAGCCGCAGCGCATTGAGCCGGATGAAGCCCGCGGCATCGGCCTGGTTGTAGGCGCCCCGGTCGTCGTCGAAGGTGGCGATGCGCGGATCGAACAGCGAATCCTTCGATTTGCGCCCGGTCACCAGCACCGTGCCCTTGTAGAGCTTGACGCGTACCGTGCCGTTCACGGGCGCCTGCGAAGCGTCGATCAGCGTCTGCAGGAGCGCGCGCTCCGGGCTGAACCAGTAACCGTTGTAGATCAGGCGCGCATAGCGCGGCATCAGGTCGTCCTTGACCGCCAGCACCTCGCGGTCCAGGGTGATCGACTCGATGGCACGGTGCGCGCGCAACATGATCGTGCCGCCCGGCGTCTCGTAGCAGCCGCGCGATTTCATGCCGACATAGCGGTTTTCCACCATGTCCAGGCGCCCGACGCCGTGCTTGCCGCCCAGTCGGTTGAGCTCCGCGAGCGCGCGCGCCGGCGTCAGCTTCCTGCCGTTCACTGCGACGATGTCGCCGCGGCGGTACTCGAGCTCGACATGCTCGGGCCGGCCGGGCGCCTTTTCGGGCGATACGGTGATGCGCCACATCGATTCCTCGGGCTCGTAGGCGGGGTCCTCGAGGATGCCGCCTTCGTAGGAGATGTGCAGGAGGTTGGCGTCCATGGAGTAGGGCGCGCCGCCCTGCTTGCGCTTGTATTCGACGGGGATGCCGTGCTTGGCCGCGTACTTGAGCAATTTGTCGCGCGACAGCAGGTCCCACTCGCGCCACGGCGCGATGACCTTCACGTCCGGCATCAGCGCGTAAGCGCCGAGCTCGAAGCGCACCTGGTCGTTGCCCTTGCCGGTGGCGCCGTGCGAAATGGCATCGGCGCCGGTCTTGCGCGCCACGGCGACCATGTTCTTGGCGATCAGCGGCCGCGCGATCGACGTGCCGAGCAGGTACTCGCCCTCGTACACCGCGTTGGCGCGGAACATCGGATACACGAAGTCGCGCACGAACTCCTCGCGCAGGTCCTCGATGAAGATGTTCTTCGCCTTGATGCCGAGCTTGAGCGCCTTCCTGCGCGCCGGCGCGAGCTCCTCGCCCTGGCCGATGTCGGCCGTGAACGTGACCACCTCGCAGCGGTACACGTCCTGCAGCCACTTCAGGATCACGGAGGTGTCGAGCCCTCCCGAGTAGGCGAGCACCACTTTCCTGATGTTTCCCGGCGTCATTTCTTCTTCACCGTTTTCACCTTCCCCAGCACCAGAAATTCCAGCAGCGCCTTCTGCGTATGCAGCCGGTTCTCGGCCTCGTCCCAGACGACGCTGTGCGGACCGTCGATGACCTCGGCGGCGACTTCCTCGCCGCGGTGCGCCGGCAGGCAATGCATGAACAGCGAGTTCTTCTTCGCCGCGCGCATCATCTCGGCGTCCACCTGCCAGTCCTCGAAGTCGCGCTTGCGCGCCTCGTTCTCGGCCTCGAAGCCCATGCTGGTCCACACGTCGGTGGTGACCAGGTCGGCGCCCTTGGCCGCCTGCATCGGATCGCGGAATTCCTCGTAGTGGTCGGTGCCATACAGGCCGGCGCGTTCCGGCTCCACCTCGTAGCCCGGCGGCGTCGAGACGTGCACGTTGAAGTCGAGCACTTCCGCCGCCTGCAGCCAGGTGTTGCACACGTTGTTCGAGTCGCCGATCCAGGCCACGGTCTTCCCCCCGATCGAGCCGCGCTGCTCGACAAAAGTGTAAATGTCCGCCAGCACCTGGCAGGGATGGTACTCGTTGGTCAGGCCGTTGATCACTGGCACGCGCGAATGGGCTGCGAAGCGCTCGATGATGCCCTGCTCGAAAGTGCGGATCATCACCACGTCGCACATGCGCGACATCACCTGCGCCGCATCCTCCACCGGCTCGCCCCGACCGAGCTGCGAGTCGCGCGTGCTGAGGAAAATGGCGGCGCCGCCCAGTTGGTGCATGCCGGCCTCGAAGGACAGGCGTGTACGCGTGGACTGCTTCTCGAAGATCATCACCAGGGTGCGGTCTTCCAGCGGCCAGTAGCGCCGGTAGCGCTTGAACTGGTTCTTGATCCAGCGCGTGCGCGCGAACAGGTGCTCGAAATCGGCGCGCGCGAGGTCCTTGAATTGGAGGAAATGGCGCAGCTTCGCCATGCGGGCGCTCCCTGGGTCTTCAGCGCGCCGCGGCGGCGCGCGCGGGCTGCGTGGCGTCTGCGGGCTGCTGCAGGAACTCCCTGACGATCGGCGCCAGCCGCTCGACCACCTGCCGGCCCTCGACCTCGCTCATCACCAGCGGCGGCACGATGCGGATCACATTGTCGGCGGTGACGTTGGTCACCAGGCCGCGCGCCAGCGCCGTCTTCACGATTTCGCCGCAGGGCCGGTCCAGCTCGACGCCGATCATCATGCCCATGCCGCGGATCTCGGTCACCCCGGCGAGCCCGCCGAGCGCGGACGCGAGGCCGCTGCGGATCGCGTCGCCGACCTTGACCGCGTTCTCCAGCAGGCCTTCGTCCTTTACGGTGTCGAGCGTTGTCACCACGCCGCACATGGCGAGCGGGTTGCCGCCAAAGGTCGAGCCGTGGTTGCCGGGCTTGAATACGCCTTTGGCGCGATTGCCGACCACACAGGCGCCGACCGGCACGCCCGAGGCCAGCCCCTTGGCCAGCGGCACCACGTCGGGCTGGATGCCGGCGTGCTGGTAGACGAACCACTTGCCGGTACGCCCGAGGCCGCACTGCACCTCGTCGGACATGAACAGCCAGTCGTTGTGCTCGCAGATTTCCTTCAACCCGCGCAGGTAATCCAGGCGCGAAACGTTGATGCCGCCTTCGCCCTGGATCGGCTCGATGAACACCGCCACCACGTTCTTGTTGTTGGCGGCCACCTGGCGCACCGCCTCGAGGTCATTCAGGGGCACGCGCACGAAGCCCTGCACCAGCGGCTCGAAGCCGGCCTGCACCTTGCGGCTGCCGGTGGCCGAGAGCGTGGCGAGCGAGCGCCCGTGGAACGCCTTCTCCATCACGATGATCGCCGGCTCCGCGACGCCGCGGTCGTGGCCGTACTTGCGCGCCACCTTGATCGCAGCCTCGTTGGCTTCCAGGCCTGAGTTGCAGAAGAACACCTCGTCCAGGCCGGTGATCTCGGCGATGCGGTCGGCGGCCTGCTCCTGCAGGGGCATCTGGAACAGATTGGAAGTGTGGATCACGCGGCCGATCTGCTCGGTGAGCGCGCGCACCAGCCGCGGGTGCGCGTAGCCCAGCGTATTCACTGCGATGCCGGCGAGCGCGTCGAGGTACTGCTTGCCCGACTCGTCGTACAGCCAAACGCCCTGGCCGCGCACGAACGCGACCGGCAAGCGGGCGTAGGTGTTCATGACGTGGCTCATGGCCTTGCCTCCAATGAAAAACGGCGGCACTAGCCGCCGTTTTCAGGATGTTAATGGGCTAGCCGATGCGGTGCAAGCCGCGCCCTTGCGCAGCTTGGAGAACCAGTACTGCCTGGATGTCGCCGTCGCGACTCGATCGCCGTGAGCGCGTCCTTGGCGGTGGTGACCCCGGCTTCGCCGTGAGGGTCGCAAGTATAATCCCGCATGCCTGAGCCCGCGGCCGCCGAATTCGCCAAGCTCCTGCGGGCCGGCGAACCGCAATGAGACCCTTACTGCATCGCCTTGATGGCCTGGGCGAGGCGACTCTTGTGGCGCGCTGCGGCGTTGCGGTGCAAGATGCCTTTGGCGCCGACGCGATCGATGACCGGGCGCGACTTCTCCAGCGCGGCTGCAGCGGCCGCCTTGTTGCCGGCGGCGATCGCTTTCTTTACGTTCTTGATCGCAGTGCGCACTTCGGTGCGCAGCGTGAAATTTTGGGCGCGGCGCTGGATCGCCTGCCGTGCGGATTTGCGCGAGGATTTGATATTGGCCATGGCCTTGATCCGGTTGCGAAAAAGGGGCGGATTCTAGCATGAACCTGCTGCGGGCCCTCGCCACCGTGAGCAGCATGACCTTCCTGTCGCGCGTGCTGGGCTACGTGCGCGATTTCTTCATCGCCCGGACCTTCGACGTGGGCGCCGGGACCGACGCTTTCTTCGTCGCCTTCCGCATCCCCAACCTCCTGCGTCGCATGTTCGCCGAGGGCGCGTTCTCTCAGGCCTTCGTGCCGATACTCTCGGAATACCGCAACCGCCAGACCCCCGAAGAGACGCGCTCGCTGGTGGACGCGATCGGCACGCTCCTGTTTCTCGCGCTGGTCGCGGCGACCGTCCTCGGCATGCTGGCCGCGCCGCTCATCGGCTACCTGTTCGCGCCGAACTGGTATCACACGAGGCCCGAGCAGTTCGAACTCACGGTCCAGCTCCTGCGCATCACGTTTCCCTACATCTTTTTCATCTCGCTGGTGGCGCTCGCGGCGGGCGTGCTCAACACCTGGAGCCGGTTCGCGGTGCCGGCGTTCACCCCGGTGCTGCTCAACGTGTCCTTCATCGTCGCTGCGGCGTTCTTCGCCGAGCGCTTCGACCCGCCGGTGCTGGCGCTCGCCTGGGCAGTGTTCATCGGCGGCGCGCTGCAGCTCGCGCTGCAGGTGCCGTTCCTCGCACGCATCGGCATGCTGCCGCGCTGGCGGCTGGACTGGCGTCACCCGGGGCTCGCCCGCGTGCGCAAGCTCATGCTGCCGGCACTCTTCGGTGTGTCGGCGAGCCAGATCTCGCTGCTCATCAACAGCATCTTTGCCTCGTTCCTTGTCACGGGCAGCGTCACGTGGCTGTACTACGCCGACCGCCTGATGGAGTTTCCGGCCGGCATGCTGGGGGTCGCCGCGGGCACCATCCTGCTGCCCAGCCTGTCGCGCCACCATGCCAGCGGCGCCGCCGAGGAGTACGGCAAGCTGCTCGACTGGGGGCTGCGCATCACGCTGCTGCTCGCGCTGCCTGCGGCGGCGGCGCTGGCGGTGCTGGCCGTGCCGCTGATCACGACGCTCTTTCACTACGGGCAATTCGGCGCCGAGGACGTGTGGATGACGCGCCAGGCGCTCGTCGCCTACAGCCTCGGCCTCGTTGGCATGATCCTGGTGAAGATCCTGGCGCCGGGCTTCTACGCGCGCCAAAACGTGATCACGCCGGTGAAGATCGCCCTCGCGACGCTGGCGGCGACGCAGCTCATGAACCTGGCCTTTATCGTGCCGCTCAAGCACGCCGGTCTGGCGCTGGCGATCGGCCTGGGGGCCTGCCTGAACGCAGCGCTGCTGTACCGCTACCTGCGACGCCACGGCATCTACGATCCGCAGCCGGGCTGGCCGGCGTTCATCGTCAAGGTGGCGCTCGCGGTGGCGGCGATGGCGGCGCTGCTCTATGCATCGATGGGACCGGGCGCCTGGTGGCTGCAGGCCGGCTGGCAGCACAAAGTGGCGGCGACCTGCGGCCTGGTGCTGCTCGGTGCGGGCGCGTACGGCGCGCTGCTGTTTTCGATGGGCATGCGCTGGCGCGACTTCGCGCGCCGCGAACCCTAGCAATGGCGCCGTCCGACGCGTTTTCGGAACTGATGGCGCGCGACGAGGCCGAGATCGACCTGGGCCGCGCCTGCCTGATGATCGCGCAGGACGCCTATCCCGCGCTCGACGTCGACGGCTACGTCGGGGAGATCGAGCGGCTCGCCGCGCGGCTGAAGGGGCGCCTGCCGCCGGAAGGCGGCGACGAGGAGCGCGTCATCGCGCTCAACCAGTTCCTGTTCGACGACCTGTGCTACAGCGGCAACGCCGACAGCTACTATGACCAGCGCAACAGCTACCTGAACGAGGTGATCGACCGCCGCATGGGAATCCCGATCACGCTGTCGGTGCTGTACCTGGAGATCGGCCGCCGTGTCGGCCTCTCACTGCACGGCGTGTCGTTTCCCGGGCACTTCCTGGTGCGCTTGCGGGTGCGCGGGGCGATGCTGGTGCTGGACGTTTTCCGGCGGCACGCCCCTGGCCGAAACCGACCTGCGCGAGCGGCTGCGCCGGGTCATCCCGCAGGGCGCGACCGGACAGGTGCCGGTGGAGGAACTTCCGCTCGACCAGTTCCTCGAGCCCGCGGGCAAGCGCCAGATCCTGGCGCGGCTGCTGCGCAATCTCAAAGGCATCTACCGCGAGAGCGACAAGCCGCAGCGCCTGCTCGAAGTGCTCAACCGCATGCTGGTGGTGGCGCCCGATGCGCACGGCGAACTGCGCGACCGCGGGCTCCTGTACCAGCGCCTGGAGTGCTATCGCGCGGCGCTCAGGGACCTGCAGGACTATGCAGCGCTGGAGCCGGATGCGCCGGACTTCGACGACGTGCGCGCGAAGCTGGTGGAGCTCGGCGCGCAGTGCGCGCGCCTGAATTGAGGCGCTAGGCGGCGGCCGTGCGCTCCATGACGCCCGCGGCGGCGCGCATCTCCAGCGCGCGTTTTTGCACGGCGGCGTGCAGCGCCGGCTTGTAGCCCAGCGCAAAAAACAGTTCCGCGGCGAGCAGCATTGCCGCGGTGAGCGTAACGCCGCCGATGTCGGCCCGCGCCCAACCCAGCGCGATGAACAGGCCGAAGATGATCATCGGCACGCCGATGAAGTGCGTCGCTTTGTTGCGCGCGTCCTGGTGATACGCCGCGTAGAAACTCATCTGCTGTTCCAGGGTCTGCATCGGAGTCTCCAGGAAAGCCGCTATAATTCAACATTTTACATGCGGATGCAGGTCACGCACGGGTCCATCACGCCGGGGGGCAGCCGGCTTGCGCTCACCATCGGAAACTTCGACGGCGTGCACTGCGGGCATCAGGCGATGCTCGAGCGCACGGTGTCGCAGGCGCGCGCCCTGCGGCTTGCGTCCTGCGTGCTGACGTTCGAGCCGCACCCGCGCGAGTTCTTTACGCCGGCCGCGGCGCCGGCACGGCTCACGCGGCTGCGCGACAAGCTGGAGCTGATGGCGGCGGCGGGCGTGAACCGGGTGCATGTGGTGCGCTTTGACGCCGGGCTTGCAGCGCTCGCCGCCGAGCAATTCGTCGAACAAATCGTTGCGCGCGGGCTGCGCGCGGCGTGGCTGCTGGTGGGGCGCGACTTTCGCTTCGGCGCGCAGCGCCGCGGCGACTTTGCATTGCTCGAACAGCTGGCGGTTCGGCACGGCATCGAGCTCGAGGCGATGGCGGAAGTGGCGCTGGCGGGAGAGCGCGTATCGAGTTCGGCGGTGCGTGCGGCGCTGGCCGCAGGCAACCTCGCATCGGCGGCGCGGCTGTTGGGCCGGCCCTATGCAATGAGCGGGCGCGTGGCGCATGGCGAGAAGCTAGGACGGGACCTGGGCTTTCCGACCGCCAACGTCGTGCTGCGCGGGCAGGTGCCGCTCGCGGGCGTGTTCATCGTTGAGTGCAGGCTCGCAGGCGAAACTTCGTGGCGCCAGGGCGTGGCTAGCGTGGGGCGGCGGCCGACGGTGAATCCGGTTGCGCTACCCTTGCTTGAAGTGCACTTGCTGGACTACAGCGGGAATCTTTATCGCCGGCACCTGCAGGTGCGTTTCCTGCACAAGTTGCGCGACGAGGAGAAGTACGCGGGCGTGCCCGAGTTGCGCGCCGCAATCGCGCGCGATGCTGCGCAGGCCAGAAGCCATTTTTCGAATAAGAAGACGCATGCCTGACTATAAGAACACGCTGAACTTCCCGGATACGCCGTTTCCGATGCGCGGCGATCTCGCCAAGCGCGAGCCCGAACGGGTCAGGCAATGGCAGGAGCAGGGGGTCTACCGGCGCCTGCGCGCAGCGGCCAAGGGCCGGCCGCGGTTCGTGCTGCACGACGGCCCGCCCTATGCCAACGGCGATATCCATATCGGCACGGCCGTGAACAAGATCCTCAAGGACATGGTGGTGAAATCGAAATCGCTCGCCGGCCTCGATGCGCCTTACGTGCCGGGGTGGGATTGCCACGGCATGCCGATCGAGGTGCAGATCGAGAAGCAGCACGGCAAGAACCTGTCGGCCGAAGAAACCCTGCGCCTTTGCCGCGCCTACGCCGCCGAGCAGATCGAGCGGCAGAAGGCAGACTTCAGGCGCCTGGGCGTGCTGGGCGATTGGGATGATCCTTACGCGACGATGGCGCCGCGCAACGAGGCCGACGAGATGCGCGTGCTGGGGCGCCTCCTGCAGAAAGGCTATGTGTATCGCGGCCTGAAACCCGTCAACTGGTGCTTCGATTGCGGCTCGGCGCTCGCCGAAGCGGAAGTGGAGTACGAGGACCGCAAGGATCCGGCGATCGATGTCGGCTTTGCGTTTGCCGAACCGGAGAAGGTGGCCAAGGCCTTCGGCCTGGCGCAGCTGCCGGCGAAGGCCGGCTTTGCGGTGATCTGGACCACCACGCCCTGGACGCTGCCCGCCAACCAGGCGCTCAATGCGCATCCCGAGTTCACCTACCACCTCGTGGATACGGAAAAAGGCCTGCTGATTCTCGCTGCGGATTTGCAGGCGGCCTGCCTCGCGCGCTTCAAGCTGTCCGGAAGATCCCTAGGCGCCTGCAAAGGCGTCGCGCTCGAGAACATCCGCTTCCGGCATCCATTCTACGATCGCACCGCGCCGATCTTCCTTGGCGAGTACGTGACGCTCGATACCGGCACCGGCATCGTGCACTCGTCGCCGGCCTACGGCGTCGAGGACTTCGACTCCTGCCGCCGCTACGGCATGCAGGACGGCGAAATTCTGACGCCCGTGATGGGTGACGGCAAATTTGCGCCGTCCTTGCCGATTTTTGGCGGTCTCTCGATCTGGGATGCCAATGCGAAGATCGTCAAACTGATGCAGGAGAAGGATACGTTGCTTGCGGTGGATTGGAAATTCACCCACAGTTACATGCACTGCTGGCGGCACAAGACGCCGATCATCCTGCGTGCCACAACGCAGTGGTTTGCCGGCATGGAGCAGGTGCCCGGATTCCGCGGTTCGAAGCCGCCGGAGACGCTGCGCGCGACCGCGCTGCGCGGCATCGAGGGCACGCAGTTTTTCCCTGCCTGGGGCCAGGCGCGCCTGCGGGGCATGATCGCCAACCGCCCCGACTGGACGCTGTCGCGCCAGCGGCAGTGGGGCACGCCGATGCCCTTCTTCATGCACAAGGAGACGGGCGAGCCGCATCCGCGCACGCTCGAGCTGATCGAGGAGGTCGCCAGGCGCGTGGAGCAGGGCGGCATCGAGGCCTGGCACACGCTGAAGATTGAGGATTTTCTTGGCGCTGAAGCCGCGCAGTACGAGAAAGGCCGCGACACCCTGGACGTGTGGTTCGACTCGGGCTCGACGCACCAGACGGTGCTGCGCGGCTCGCATGCCGCGCTCGGTTTTCCCGCCGACATGTACCTCGAGGGCTCCGACCAGCATCGCGGCTGGTTCCATTCGTCGCTGCTGGTGTCGTGCATGCTGAACGGGACGCCGCCCTACCGGTCGCTGCTCACGCACGGCTTCGTGGTCGACGGCGACGGCCGCAAGATGTCCAAATCCAAGGGCAATACGGTCGCGCCGCAGCAGGTGTCGAGCACGCTGGGCGCCGAGATCCTGCGGCTGTGGGTGGCGTCGACCGATTACTCGGGCGAGCTTTCGATCTCGAACGAGATCCTGAAGCGCGTGGTGGAGAGTTACCGCCGCATCCGCAATACGCTGCGCTTCCTGCTCGCCAATACCTCCGATTTCGATCCGCAGCAGCACGCGGTGCCGGTGGCGCAGATGGTGGAGGTAGACCGCTACGCGCTGGCGCTCGCCGCGCGGGTGCAGGAGGAAATGTCGGCCGACTATGCGCGCTACCAGTTTCACCTCGTGGCGCAAAAGCTGCTGGCGTTCTGCGCCGAAGATCTGGGCGCGTTCTATCTGGACATCCTCAAGGACCGGCTCTACACCTGCGGCGCGCAGTCGCCGGCGCGGCGCTCGGCGCAAACCGCGCTGTGGCACATCACGCAGGCGCTGGTGCGGCTGATGGCGCCGATCCTGTCGTTCACCGCCGAGGAGCTCTGGCAGACGCTGAGCGGCGACGCGGACGACAGCGTGTTCTTCCAGACGCTGCACGGCCTGCCGACGGTGGAGGGCGCGCCGGCCCTGCTGGCGCGCTGGGATCGCCTGCGCGAGCTGCGCGATCCGGTGCGCAAGAACATCGAGACCCTGCGCGCCGAGGGCAAGGTGGGCTCCTCGCTGCAGGCGGAAGCGGACCTGCACGCCGAGGGCGCGGATTACGAGCTGCTGGCGAGCCTCGGCGATGAGCTCCGCTTTCTGCTGCTCACGTCGGCGGCGCGCGTGCACCGGGCCCCGGGCGAGGCGCGCGTGCAGGTCGCTCCCAGCGCACACGCGAAGTGCGACCGCTGCTGGCATTATCGTGCCGACGTGAACGATGCCGGATTGTGCGGCCGTTGCGAGACCAACCTGCATGGCTCCGGTGAGCCGCGCAAGCATGTCTAGGGCAGTGGCCTGGTACCTGGTGGCCGCGCTGGTGGTGGCGCTCGACCGCGTGACCAAGTGGCTGATGCTGGGCTGGCTGCGCACGGGCGAAGCGCACGAGGTCACCGGATTCTTCAATCTGGTGCTGGTGTACAACCGCGGCGCTGCATTCAGCTTTCTTGCCGATGCGCCGGGGTGGCAGCGTCCTTTCTTCATCGCCGTCGCGCTCGCCGTGTCCGCGATCGTCAGCTGGATGCTGTGGCGCAGCCCGGGACGGCGACTGCTGTGCGCCGGCCTGGCGCTGATCCTGGGCGGGGCGCTGGGCAATCTGTGGGATCGCGTGGCCTGGGGCGCGGTGGCGGACTTCCTCGATTTCCACGCTTTCGGCTGGCACTGGCCGGCGTTCAACGTCGCCGACTCCGCCATCACGGTGGGCGCCGGGCTGCTGATCGTCGAGAGCTTCCTGCACCGGGAAGCGCCGCGCAAGCACGGTGCGGGAATGGAATAGAATGCACGCCATGGACGTGCTGCTGGCGAATCCGCGCGGCTTCTGCGCCGGTGTCGAGCGCGCCATCGACATCGTCGAGCGCGCGCTGGAAGAGTTCGGGGCGCCGATCTACGTGCGCCACGAGATCGTGCACAACAAATATGTGGTGGACGACCTGCGCGGGAAGGGCGCGGTGTTCGTCGAGGAGCTGGACCAGGTGCCGGCCGGCGCCATCGTCATCTTCAGCGCGCACGGCGTGCCAAAGGCGGTGCGCAGCGACGCGGCGGCGCGTGGCCTGAAGGTGTACGACGCCACCTGCCCCCTGGTCACCAAGGTGCACGTCGAAGTGTCGAAGATGCTGCGCGAGGGCTACCAGATCGTGATGATCGGCCATCGCGGGCATCCGGAAGCCGAGGGCACCATGGGCCAGTCGGTGAGCGGCATGCACCTGGTCGAGACGCTCGAGGACGTGGCGAAGCTTGCCGTGCAGCAGGACGCCCGGCTGGCCTATGTGACCCAGACCACGCTCTCGGTGGACGATACGCAGGTCATCGTGGCGGCGCTGAAGGCGCGCTTTGCGCAGATCCGCGGCCCGAAGAAGGACGATATCTGCTACGCCACGCAGAACCGCCAGGACGCAGTGAAATTCATGACGCCGAAATGCGACGTGGTGATCGTGGTCGGTTCGCCCAACAGCTCCAATTCCAACCGCCTGCGCGAAGTGGCCGAAAACATGGGCGCTGAAGCCCATATGGTAGACGCCGCGGCCGACCTCAGGCCCGAATGGGTCGCGGGCAAGCGGCGCGTCGGCGTCACCGCCGGCGCCTCGGCGCCGGAAGTGCTGGTGGAAAAAGTGGTGGCGCGCCTGAAGGCGCTCGGCGCCGGCAGCGTGCAGCAGCTCGAGGGCATCACAGAGCGCGTGGTGTTCACCTTGCCGCGCGAACTCGCGCGGCGCTAGCGGCGCACCGGTGGGGCCGGCGGCGGCGGCGAATCGAACGTAACCTCAATCGTCATTTGCACCTTGACAGGCTTGCCGTTTTTGAGGCCCGGGGAGAAGCGGGCAGCGCGGAAAGCGCGCTGGGCGGGTTCTTCGAAGTAGCGCGGAGAATCGGCGTGCAGCGTCAGCACCCGCTCGACGGTGTGGCGGGGATCGGTGGTGTCGACGACTTTCGGGTCGCACATCTTCGTCTGGCCGCCGGTGGAAACACGAATCTGCAGGCAGCGCATGGTGCCGTTGACCGCGTCGAGGTGTTCGCACGTACCGCTGGTGTTGGAAAAACTGAGCTGCGTGATGCCGGCCCCGCTGACGCGCCCGAGCCCGTTGAACACAAGCGATGCGCCGCCGGTGGTGCTCACCACCGCGTTTTTGGACCCTTCGAGGCTGGATTTCTTCTGCACGATCAGGGGTGCGAGTGTTTCGGAGGGTTGCGCATCGCAAGCCCCCGAAGGGTCGGAGAGGCTCACCACCCAACTGAGCGCCGCCGCGCTCACGTTGCAGCCGTTGCTGAGATCCGAGACCAACTGGAAGCGGACCGCGGCATTCCGGCGTATCGCCTCGGCGCGCGCGAGATTGATGCCCGCCAGGGTGGTTTCGGCAGCGTTTCGAATCTGCGTGTTCTGCAGGAACTGCGCGAATGCAGGCACCCCCAGCGTCACGAACAAAGCGACGATGACCAGCGCCAGCATCATTTCGATGAGCGAGAAGCCGCGCGTGGCGCAGTGCCTCAGCACGATTCGCTTTTCTTGATCACCCAGCAGTTCGTGGAGTCGTTCCAGCCCGGCAGGGAGGTGAAGGTCGAGGTACGCGTATTGGACTCGTTGATGCCGTAAGCGAAGCCGCTCATGCCCTGGTTGGCAACGCCGATGGCGGTGCAGGAAAAATTGCTCGCCGCGGTGCTGGTGCAGTCGTAGACGAAGTAGCGTGCGCCGTTGATGACTTCGCTGAATCCGACATCCGTGGCGCCGGCATTCTGATAGGTGCGGTTGTCGGCGAAAAACTTTTCGGCACGCAACCTGAGTTCGGACAGGCCCGACGTCGCTTCGGTGAGCTTGCCGCGGCGCACATAGTCGGTATACGAAGGCAGCGCGATCGCCGACAGGATCGCGATCACCGCGACCGTGATCATCAGTTCGATCAACGTGAATCCCCGTGCAGAACGCATGTCGCCTCCGTTATTGGATACGGATGCTAAATGGGTGCCGGCCGGGTCTGCAAAGCGGGGCGACCGACGGCGCAAAACGGGGCGCAGACGGCGCGCAACCCGCGGCAAGCCGTGACTTGCGTCACGTTCCCATCTGCCCCGAAAGCGCGTGGCGTATAATCCGCCACTCCATGCCGCAGACCGCTGGTGTAGCTCAGTTGGTAGAGCAACTGATTCGTAATCAGTAGGTCCCCCGTTCGAGTCGGGGCACCAGCACCAATACGAGACATTACTCGCAGATGGGCGCACGCATCCTGGTGGTGGACGACGACGAGAGCATCCGCGAATTGCTGCGGATGCATCTCGCCTCCGCGGGTTACGATGTGCAACTCGCGCCCGACGCCATCGCCGCCGGCTACCTGGTGCTCCAGGCCACGCCCGACCTGATCATTACCGACGTCAGCATGCCCCACATGGATGGGTTCGAATTCGTGGCGGCCGCTGAAAGCGGACTCGTCTTTGTCCTCGATACCGGTGATCTTCCTCACCTCGGTGGAGGACGGGGACGCGCGCGGCCGCGAGCTGGGCGCGGTCGGCTACGTCACCAAGCCGGTGCGCGCCGACCGGCTGCTGTCGATCGTGGCGCAGCACGTTCCGGGCGGGGCCATTCCGATCGGTTGAGATCGATCGGGCGACGCGCGTCGCGTCGCGGTGATTCCTGCTATCGCGCGGCGCAGTCGCGCAGGGTCGCGCCCTCCAGGTCGCGCGTGATTTCCTGCAGCTGCGCGTGCAGCGCCGGGTCGACGCCGCGCACCTGGAACCAGACCTTCGGCACCTGCGTTTCGCGCTGGCCGATCACCGCGCTCCTCACACCCTTGGCGCGCAGCGCGTCGAGGTGGGCCTTGGCTGCCTCTTCGGCGCGAAATACGCCGAGTGATACGGCCCAACGCTCACGGCCCGCGTCCTGGACTACGAAATAATCGTCGACGCCCAGTTTTTTCAGTTCGGCGGTCTTGCGCAACGCGCCCGCGCGGTTGGCCTGCGGCGGGATGTAAACCCACCAACCGGCCGTTTCCTCGCCACGGTACTGCGCCAGGCGCGCGCCCAGCGCGAGCGGCTCGAGGCGTTGCGCCGCGCGCGTCGCATCGCCGGGGCTGAAGCTGCCCGACTCAAGGCAGGCGATCGGCACCGGCGTCGGCGCGGCAGCCGGCTTGGCTGGCGCCGCCGGCTGTGCCTTGGCGAGTTCGGTCTCGGGCACGATGCGCAGCTTGCCCGGGTCCAGTTGCTGCGACAGGGGCTGGCGGTCCACGGCGGGGTCCGGCGCGGCGAGAAAGCGCATCCAGGCGAAAAAGCCCAGATTGGCCACCAGCAGCAGCAGGAACAGCAATCTCATGACCAGGCGATCCGCGCCAGGCCTTCCAGTACCAGGTTCTCCACGTACTGGCAGGGGATGTCGAGCTGTTCGATGAGCGCGAGGCCGGCGCCCCCCGACACCAGGCACTGGGCCTGCGCGCCGGCGACACGGTACATGCGTTCCACGGCACCGGCCTGTGCATGGCGGCAGCCGGTCTCGATCGCGTCCAGGGTGTTGCGTGGTGTGCGCTCGAAGCGCCCCTCCTGCAACGGCAGCCGGCCGGTATGCTCGTGCAGGACGAAGCGCATCAGGTCGACTCCCGGCAGGATCAGGCCGCCGAGGAACTCACCCTGCGCGGACAGCAGGTCGACCGTGGTCGCGGTGCCTGCGTTCACCACCAGGCAGGCACCCTGGTGCAGCCCGCGCGCCCCGACCAGCGACGCCCAGCGGTCGGCGCCGAGCTGCTCGGGCCTTTGGTAGCGGCTGGTCACGCCGCAGCGCTCGGTTTCGCCCTTCAGCCACAGCGGCTCTGCCTCGAAGATGCTGGTCCAGTTGACCAGCAGCTGGTGCGCGCCATCGCCGGCGACGTTGGAGATGAGAATGCGCTCCGGATTCTCGTGGGTCGCGGCAAAGGGGTTGATGTCGTGGTTGGCTGCGGCGAATTCGATCAGCGACACGGTGGCGAGGTTGTGCCAGCCGCGTCCGTCGTGCCAACCCCACTTGACGCGCGAGTTGCCGGCATCGATGGCGAGGATCATGCGGGGCGCGCCAGCATCACGCGGCCGTCGCGCACCGTGCGCAGCCCGGCGCGGGTGCGCAGTTGCAGGGCGCCGTCCGCGGCCAGCCCGTCCGCCACCCCGGCAAGCACGCGCCCGTCGGCCAGGCGCACGCGCAGGCGCTTGCCGGCAAAGGCGTGCAGTTCGTCCCAGTCGCTGCGAAACGGAGCAAAACCCTCGGCGTCAAAGGCAACCAGGGCGGCCAGCAGCTCGCGGGCCACGGCACCGATGACCGCGTTGCGCGACGGCAAGGGCCGCAGAAACTGCTCCAGCGCGGCGACGCCGCGCTGGAGCCGCTTCGCCAGGCCGTCGACCGCAACATGGTTGATTCCCACCCCGATAACGGCTGCGCTGCCCGGGCCCTGCGCGCGCGTCTGCACCAGGATGCCGCCGAGCTTGGCGCCGCGCACCAGCAGGTCGTTGGGCCACTTGAGTGCCGTCTCGACTGCGCCGAGCGCGCGCAGCGCACGCACTGCCGCCAGTCCGGCGACGATCGGCAGGCCGCCCAGTTGCGCCGCCGGACGGCGCATGGGCAGGGCCAGGGAGAACAAGGTGCCGCTGCCGGCCGGACTGTGCCAGCGCCGGCCACGCCGGCCGCGCCCGGCGCTCTGCAAATTCGCAGCGAGCAGCACGGGATGCGCAAGGCGCTCGGCGAGCAAGGCCGTATTGGTCGAAGCGCATCGCTCGACGACGCGGGTTTCAACGCCCGCAACGCGAATGGCGCCTGCATTGAGCCGATCCATCGGGCGTAGTTTACGGTTTACGCGGACCCGAAGGCGAAATCGCGGCCCGGCGCGGCGGCGAACAGCGCGCGGGTATATTCGTGGCGCGGCGCGCCGAACACCTGGCCCGCCGGGCCGTGCTCGACGATGCGCCCCTGCGACATCACCGCCACGTAGTCGCAGACCTGAGCCGCCACGCGCAGATCGTGGGTGATGAACAGCATCGCCAGGTTGAGGCGGTTGCGGATATCCTCGAGGAGATCGAGCACCTGCGCCTGCACGGAGACGTCCAGCGCGGAGACCGCCTCGTCGGCGATCAGGAGTTCGGGCTCCTGCGCCAGCGCGCGCGCAATGCAGATGCGCTGGCGCTGGCCGCCGGAGAACTGGTGCGGATAGCGGTTCAGCGAGGCCGGGTCCATGCGCACCAGGTCCATGAGCTGGCGTGCCCGCTCGATCGCCTTGTCGCGCCGCACCCCGTAGTTGACGGGGCCCTCGATGATCGCCTCGAGCACGGTGCGGCGCGGGTTGAGCGAGCGGTAGGGGTCCTGGAACACGATTTGCACCCGGCGCCTCAGCGGGCGCAACTCGGCGGCGGACATGCGTGCAATATCCTGGCCGTGCAGCAGGATCTCGCCCGCGGTCGGGTCGATGAGACGGATGATGCAGCGCGCCACGGTGGATTTGCCTGACCCGGACTCGCCGACGATGCCGAGGGTCTGCCCGCGGCGGATTTCGATCGAGACGTCCTGCGCGGCATGCACCTCGCGCCTGCGCCCGAACCAGCCTCGGTCGTAATAGGTCTTGCAAAGGCCCACGGTGCGCAGCACCGGCTCGGAGGCACCCTCGGCGGCGCGCCCATGGGTCTGCAGGGAGGGCACCGCGCCGATCAGCATTTTGGTGTAGGCATGCTGCGGGCGCTTGAGCACGGCGTCCTTCTCGCCCAATTCGACCAGCTTGCCCAGGCGCAGCACCGCGACGCGGTGCGCGATCTCGGCCACCACGCCGAAGTCGTGCGTGATGAACAGCACGCCCATGCCGTGGCGCTGCTGCAGGTCCTGGATCAGCGTCAGGATCTGCGCCTGGGTGGTGACATCGAGCGCCGTGGTCGGCTCATCCGCGATCAGCAGCGCCGGCTCGAGTACCAGCGCCATGGCGATCATGATCCGCTGGCGTTGTCCGCCGGAGAGCTGATGCGGGTAAGAGGCGATGATGCGCTCGGGTTCCGGCAGCGCCACTTCGCGCACGATGGCGAGAATCCTGTCGCGCCTCTGCTCGGGCGTGAGCTGCGTGTGCTCGCGCAGTACCTCGTCGATCTGGTCGCCGCAGGTCATGACCGGATTGAGCGCGGTCATCGGTTCCTGGAAAATCATCGACATGCGCGTCGCGCGCAGCTCGCGCAGCCGCTCGCGGCCGGCGTGCGCGACGTTCTCTCCTTCCAGCACGATCTCGCCGCCGGTGACCGGCAGCGTATCCGGCAGCAGACCCATCACCGCCTGCGCGATCACCGACTTGCCCGAGCCGGATTCGCCCACCAGGCACAGGATCTCTCCGCGCTTGACGCTGAAGGAGGCGCCGCTCACCGCCTCGCGACGGTCGCTGCCGGAGGGCAGGGCAATCGTCAGTCCGCGCACGTCGAGTACGGGGCCGCTGCCCCTGAGTTTCGCGTCGGTCATGGCGCTCACACCCGCTTCGCCATCTTCGGGTCGAGCGTGTCGCGCAGCCCGTCGCCGAGGATGTTCACGGCGAGCACGGTAATGGCGAGGAACACGCCCGGAATGAAGATGTTGTGCGGGTACTGATTGAACTGCGGCCGCCCCTCGGCCATGATGTTGCCCCAGGTCGGGATGTCTGGCGGCAGGCCGACGCCGAGGAACGAAAGAATCGCCTCGACCAGGATCGCCGCCGCGCAGATATAGGTGCCCTGCACCACCAGCGGCGCGATGGTGTTCGGCAGGATGTGCCCGAACATGATCTTCCAGGTCGGCGTACCGAGGGCCACCGCCGCCTCGACGTAAGGCTCTTCGCGGATCGAGAGTACGAGCGAACGTACCAGGCGCGTGACGCGCGGGATCTCGGGAATCGCAATCGCGATGATCACCGTGGTCAGGCTGCCGCGCCACATCGCCACCAGCGCGATGGCGATCAGGATTGCGGGGATCGCCATCAGCCCGTCCATGAAGCGCATCAGGATGCCGTCGAGCCAGCGCAGATACCCGGCACTCAGGCCGCAGACGATGCCGAAGGCGAGCGAGAGCAGCGCCGCGAGGACCGCCACCGTCAGCGAGACACGCGCGCCGTACATCACGCGGCTGTAGATGTCGCGCCCGTAGGAGTCCGAGCCGAACCAGAATTTGTGCTTGATGATCTCGCCGTCGAGCGTGGTGATCTCGCCCCTCTGTCCAGGCACCAGGTCGCGGCTGGCCGCGTCGAACAGCGTCGGGTCCACGGTGCCGAGCCAGGGCGCGGACACCGCGATCAGGAGCAGCAGCGCAAGCGCGGCGCCGCCGATGCGCACCGACCAGTTCTTGCGCACCCGCTGCCAGGCGCTCTCGGTGACGCGGATGTCGGCGGCCTCGACCGACAGTGTTTCGAGCTCGCTTGCCTTGGATTGCGCGGCGGGCATGGAGCCTTAGTAGCGGATGCGCGGGTCGAGAAACACGTACGAGAGGTCGACCAGCAGGTTGACACCGACGTAGACCAGCGAGAAGAACAGGATCACGCCCTGGATGGTCGGAAAATCGCGTGCCAGCACAGCGTCCACGGTGAGGCGCCCGAGCCCGGGGATGGCGTACACCGACTCGGTCACCACCACGCCGCCGATCAACAGCGCGATGCCGATGCCGATCACCGTGACGATCGGCACCGCGGCGTTGGCGAGCGCGTGGCGGATCAGCACCTGCGACTCGCGCAGGCCCTTGGCACGGGCGGTGCGGATGTAGTCCTCGCCCAGCGATTCGAGCACCGACGCGCGCGTCACGCGCGCGATCAGCGCGATGAAGATCACCGACAGCGTGATCGACGGCAGGATCAGGTGCTGCAGGTAGGGCCAGAAGCCGTCGGCGATGCGCTTGTAGCCCTGCACCGGCAGCCAGCCGAGCTTGAGCGAGACGATCCAGATCAGGATGTAGGCGAGCACGAATACCGGGATGGAAAAACCCATCACCGAAAAGCCCATCAGCGCGCGGTCGAACCAGCCGCCGAAACGCCAGGCGGCGATCACGCCCAGGGGCACCGAAACCAGCACCGAGAACAGGATGGTCAGGGTGGCGAGCGACAGCGTGGGCTCGAGGCGCTGCGCGATCAGGTCGGCGACCTGGATCTTGTAATAGAACGACTCGCCCAGGTCGCCGGTGACCAGGTGTCCAATCCAGATGCCGAACTGCACGATGATCGGCTGGTCGAGCCCGAGGCTGATGCGGATACGCGCAATCTGGTCCGCGCTTGCCGCGTCGCCGGCGAGGATCGCCGCCGGGTCGCCCGGCGTCAGGCGCAGCAGCAGGAACACCAGTACCGCCACGATCGCGAGGACCGGGACGGTGGCGAGGATGCGGCGGGCGATGAAGTTCAGCATGCGTGCAAAAAAAACGGCTCCTCGACCCTGGCGGGCGGGAGCCGTTTCCTTGATCAGCCCTGCGTCAGTTCTTCTTCACGTTCCAGTAGATGTTCGCCAGGCCGGACATGATTACGCCGCTGATATTCTGGCGTGTCGCCACCGGCTGCACGTACTCGCCGAGCGGCGCGTGGGTGGCGAGTTGGAACGCCTCGGTCTGGATCGCTTCGGCGAGCTTCTTCTTTTTCGCTTCGTCGGTCTCGCGCATGAACTGCGAGCGCAGTTCCTGCAGCTTGGGGCCGTCCGGCCAGCCGAACCAGCCCGACTTGTCGCCGCGCGCATCGAGCGCGGCGTTGTTGACCGGGCTCCAGATGTCGGGCGCTACCCAGGCGGTGCAGAACATGTTCCAGCCTCCCGCCGAAGGCGCATCCTTTTTGGCGCGGCGCGACACCAGCGTCTGCCAGTCCATCGCCTGCAGGTCGACTTTGAAGCCGGCCTGACGCATCAGCTGGCCGGCGACATCGGGCAGCTTGCCGATCGACTGCAGGTCGGTGGGCTTCATCAGCACCACCGGCGTGCCGTCGTAGCCCGACTGCTTGAGCAGGTCCTGGGCCTTGCGCATGCTGGACCTGGCCTGCAGCTCGGTGCCGACATCGCTGGCGTAGGGCGTGCCGCAAGTGAACATCGACGCGCAGGGCTTGTAGAGCTCGTCCACGCCGACCTGCGCCTTGAGGAACTGACGCTGGTCGAACGCGGCCAGTGCGGCGCGGCGTACCTCGGCCCTGTTGAAGGGCGCGTGCAGGTGATTGAAGCGGCACATGTACTGCAGGCCGAGCGTCGGCTTGAGCACCTTGACGCCCTTCTCCTTGGACATGCTCTCGTAATGGTCGAAGGCGAGGCTCTCGATGATGTCGATTTCACCCTTCACGAGGGCGTTGGACTGCGCCTGCACGTCGCGCAGCGCCAGGTTCCACTCGACGCGATCGACGTACACGTTCTTGCCGCCCGTGGTGCCCGAGGCCGGCTCGGCGCGCGGCTTGTACTTGGTGTTCTTCAGGTACACGGCGCGGTCGCCCGGCTTGAACTCGTCGCGCTTGAACACGTACGGCCCCGAACCGGTGTAGTCATCGATCTGATTGAAGGCGTCGGTCTCGGCGACCCGCTTGGGCATGATGAACGGCACATTCGAGGAAGGCTTGCCGAGCGCCTCGAGCAGAAAGCCGCAGGGCTCGCGCAGGAAGATGCGGAAACTGTCAGGCGACGGCGAGTCCATGCGCTCGACGAAGGTCATCAGCGCCACGCCCATGGCGTCGCGCTTGCCCCAGCGGCCAAGCGAGGCGACGACGTCTTCGCCGGTGACCGGCGCGCCGTCGTGGAACGCGAGCCCTTTGCGCAGCTTGAAGGTCCACAGCCGATGGTCCGGCGATTCCGTCCAGCTCTCCACCATCTGCGGCTTGATCTGGCTTTTCCCGTCGGTACCGAACAGGGTGTCGTAGATCATGTAGCCGTGGTTGCGGCTCATGTACGCCGTGGTCCAGACTGGATCGAGAATGCTGAGGTTCGAGTGCGGCACCACGCGCAGCACCTCGCCCTGGGCCAGCGCACCACCGGCGGCGGCGGCGAGCAAAACAGCGACGACGATGTTCCGGTTCATGCTGGTATCCTTTGGGTTCGGACGGGGGAAAAAGAGGGTAGCAGGCCATGGCACGCATCGCAATCGGTGGATTCCAGCACGAGACCAATACCTTCGCGCCCTCCGCGGCGGACTACGCGGCGTTCGAAGCGGGTGGCGGCTGGCCGGGGGTGCAGTACGGCGAGCCCCTGTTCGCCGCGGTGGCGGGAGCCAATATCCCGGCCGCGGGCGCGATCGACGCGTTGCGCGCGGCGGGCCACCAACTGGTGGGCACGGCCTGGGCGGCCGCGAGCCCCTCGGCTGCAGTGACGTCGCAGGCCTACGAGCGCATTGCGGGCGAGATGCTGAAGCGGCTCAAGGACGCGCTGCCAGTGGACGGCGTGTACCTCGACCTGCACGGCGCCATGGTGAGCGAGCGCTTTGACGACGGCGAGGGCGAACTTCTGCGGCGCGTGCGCGAGGCGGTGGGGCCGCGCGTGCCGGTGGCGGCGAGCCTCGACCTGCACTGCAATTTCACGCGCGCCATGTTCGAGCGCGCTGACGCGTTCGTCGCCTACCGGACCTACCCGCACGTGGACATGGCCGAAACGGGCGCGCGCGCCGCCCAGCTGCTGGATCGAATGTTGCGCGACGGTGCGCCGCCTGCCGGGGCCTGGCGCGGCTTCGACTACCTCACCGGTATCCCGTCGCAGTGCTCGTTCATCGAACCGTGCAAAGGCCTCTACGCCGACCTCGCCGCGCTCGAAAGAAAGCACGACGCGGTGCTTTCATTCACCCCGGGATTCCCGATGGCCGACTTCGCCGAGTGCGGCATGGCAGTGCTCGGCTATGGGAAAGAGGGCAAGGCGGTGGAGCGGGCCGTAGAGGCGTTGCGCGGGCTGGTCGCCGACGCGGAGAAGAATTTCGCGCTCGAACTGCACTTGCCCGACGACGCGGTAGCGAGGGCTCGGCAGCGCGGCGAGGCCGGCAAGCCCGTGGTGCTGGCGGACACGCAGGACAATCCCGGCGCCGGCGGCAATGGCGACACCACCGGCCTGTTGGCTGCCCTGGTTCGGCAGCGTGCTGAGGGTGCAGTGCTGGGGCTGCTGATCGACAAGGAGTCTGCGGCGAAGGCACACGCTGCAGGACAGGGCGCGACGCTGGCGTTTGCGCTTGGCGGCAAGTCGCGAGTGCTGGGGGACGCCCCGTTCGAAGGGGAATTTACGGTGGAGAAGCTCGGCGACGGCAAGTTCACGTGTACCGGCCCGATGTTCAAGGGGTTTCGCATGACGCTGGGCAACATGGCGCTCCTGCGCAGCAAGGCGGCGCCGGGCGTGCGCGTGGTGATCGCCTCGAGGAAGGTGCAGGCCGCGGACCAGGAGATGTTCCGGCACGTCGGCATTGAGCCGAAGATGGAAAAGATTCTGGCGCTGAAGAGCTCGGTGCACTTCCGCGCCGACTTCGAGCCGATGGCGAAAGAGGTGCTGGTGGTGAAGGCGCCGGGGCCGGCGCTCGCCGACCCGTCGGAATTCAAATGGACCAAGCTGAGGAAAGGCGTACGCCTCAGGCCGCTGGGGCCGGTGTACGCCGGCTGAGCGCTAGCGCGGAAGTGCCGCGCCGCCGATCATCTCCAGCAGCGAGGCATGGCGCGGCGACCAACCAAGCTCGCCGCGCGCGCGCGTGGCGCGTACCCGGCTGTTGGAGCCGTAAGTGTAGGCGGCAGGGCCCTCGCCCAGCTCCGTTACGGCTTCGTCGCGCGACATCGCCTGCGTGCGCCCGCCATAACCCAGCGCGTGGCTGATCGCCTCGCACAGCTGGCGCATCGAGCACTCGCCGTTCTCGGCATAGAAGGACGCGCTGGCCGGCGCCTGCGCTAGCACGCGCAGGTACAGGTCCGCCAGATCGTCGATGTGCACGTTGGACCAGATGTTGTGTCCGCGGCCGACATGGCGCGCGACGCCGAACTTGCGCGCCAGCGCGATGAAGCGCGGCACCTGGATGCTTTCGCGCTCGAGATCCACCCCCGGCCCGTAGATCAGGCTCGGCGACACGACCAGGGCGCGCACGCCGCTGCCGACCGACGCCAGGACGCGCTGGTTGATCGCGACGCGGGCCGCGCGGCCGGGTCCCGGCTGGAACGGCGTCTCGTCGTCGTAGATCCGTTCGCCTGCTTCGCCCCAGGACTGGTCGCCGACGATGCTCGAGCCGCTGGTCTGGATGAAGGCCTTGCCGCTGCCGGCGAGTGCCGCCAGGATCGAATCGACCACGCCCGCATGGTCGGAATTCGCCGCATTGATGACGGCATCCGATTCGCGCGCAGCGCGCGTAAGGACGTCACCCTGTTCCAGGGTGCCCAGCACCGGTTCGATGCCGAGCGCTCGCGCCCGATCCGCCTTCTGCGCGCTGCGCACCAGCCCGATGACCTGGTGCCCGGCGCTGCGCAAGGCGGCCGCAACGGCGCCGCCGATGTAGCCGGAAACGCCGGTGACGAATACCCTCATGCCAGTCCGGGCCAGGCCTTTTGCACCGGTCTGAGCTGCTCGATGGCCCGCGCCAGTTTCAACACCCCCGCGTCGTCGAAGCGCCGTCCGATCAGCTGCACGCCGATCGGCAGGCCATCGGTGCTGAAACTCCAGTTGACCGACGCAGCCGGCTGCTCCGACATGTTGTACGGCACGGTGAAGGCGATGTGCGGCAGCGCGTTGTGCGGGTCGTTGCCGGGGCACGGCAGCTCCGCTTCGTACGGCAGAATGGGCGACACGGGCGAGAGCACGTAGTCGTAGGGCTCGCAGGCGGCGACCGCCGCCTCGCGCGTTGCCATCACCTGCGCATAGGCCTGGATCACGTCGCGGCCGCTGAAATCCTTCGCGCGCCAGGTGCACCACTCCGCGATGAATGGCAGCACCTTCTGCTGCCGCTCCGGAGGCAATTGCTGGAAGTCGTTGCAGGAGCGCGCTTCGAAGAAGCGCGCCATGCCCTCGAGCATCTGCGGCGTCAGGAAACTCTGCAGCTCCTCCACGACCGCCCCGGCGCCTCCGAGCGCTGCTGCCGCTGCCTGCGCCGCGGCGCGCACTTCCGCATGCACCGCGAGCCCGGCGCGCATGTCGGGCAGAAAGCCGATGCGCAGTCCCTTCAGGTTGAATTCATCGAGCTGAGCGGTGAAATCGATCGGCCGGTAGGGCAGGCTCATGAAGTCGCGCGCATCGGGCAGCGCCAGCCAGTTCATCATCGCCGCCGCCGCTTCGACATCGCGTGTCATCGGCCCCGTGACCCGTCCCATGTAGGGCGGATACACGGGGACGCGGCCGAGGCTGGGCTTGAGAGCGAAGATGCCGCAATGCGTTGCCGGGAGCCGCACCGAGCCGCCGATGTCGGTGCCCAGGTGCAGCGGCGCATAGCCGGCGGCGGCCGCGGCGCCCGCGCCCGAGCTCGAGCCGGAGGTATTGCGCTGGGTGTTCCACGGATTGCGTGTCACGCCATGCGCGCTCGACACGCCCGAGGACAGCATGCCGTAGTCGGGCATGGTGGTCTTGCCGAGGATCACGCAGCCGGCCTGGCGCAGCCGCGCCGCTGGCGGCGCGTCGACTGTTTGCGCAGTCGCGGGCAGGTTGGCGGCGGTGCCGATTGGCGCCGGGTCGCCCGCCGTGTGGATGTTCTCCTTGATGGTCACCGGCACGCCGTCGAGCGGCGACAGGGGCGCCTGCACGCGCCAGCGACCTTCCGAGTCGCGTGCCTGCTTCAGCGCCGCGTCGCGATGCACGAGGTACATGGCGTGCAGGCGCGGTTCCCACGTGTCGATGTGCGCGAGCAGGGCGCGCGTAAGTTCGACGGGCGAGAGCTGGCCACCCTCGAAGCTGGCGGAGATTTCGGCGGCGGTCAGTTCATGCAGGGCGGCCATGGTTCTATAACGTATATATACTGCAGGGCGGCGGAATTCTGTAGTATTTCCGGCATGTGGCGGCAGCAGATTCGCCACTCATACTCAGGACCAGAGGAGATCCCATGAAAATCAAGATGCTTGCCGCGGCCTGCGCGGTTGCAGGAGCGTTTGCCGCGCCGGCCCAGGCGCAGACCGAAATTCAGTGGTGGCATTCGATGGGTGCCGCGTTGGGCGAGCGGACCAACGAAATCGCGGCGGGGTTCAACGCCAGCCAGAAGGACTACAAGGTGGTGGCCGTTTACAAAGGCTCTTACCCCGAGTCGATGACTGCGGCGATCGCCGCGTTCCGCGCCGGCAACCCGCCGCATATCGTGCAGGTGTTCGAAGTCGGGACGGCGACCATGATGGCAGCCAAGGGCGCTGTCAAGCCGGTGTACCAGATGATGAAAGAGGCCGGCGAGCCCTTTGATCCCAAGCGCTACCTGCCCGCGGTCGCCGGCTACTACACGGACCCCAAGGGCAACCTGCTGTCGATGCCGTTCAACAGCTCGACGCCGGTGTTCTACGTCAACAAGGACGCGTTCAAGAAAGCCGGCCTGGATCCGGAAAAGGCGCCGCAGACCTGGAAGGAATTTGCGGTCGTCGCCGGCAAGCTGAAGGCCGCCGGCCAGGAGTGTGTCTACACTACCAGCTGGCCGTCCTGGGTGCACATCGAGAATTTCAGCGCCTGGCACAACCTGCCGATCGGCACCAAGTCCAACGGCTTCGGCGGCATGGACACGCGCTTCACGATCAATTCGCCGCAGCATGTGAAGCACATCAGCATGCTCGCCGATTTCGGGAAAAAGGGCTGGTTCACCTACGCGGGCCTGGGCAACCGGGGCGATGCCAGGTTCTCCAGCGGCGAATGCTCGATGTTCACCGGCAGCTCCGGCGCGCAGGCGACCATCCGCAAGCTCGGCAAGTTCGAGTACTCGGTGAATTTCCTGCCCTACCATGACGACATCAAGGGTGCGCCGCAGAATTCGATCATCGGCGGGGCGACGCTGTGGGTACTCTCGCAGAAGGACAAGAGCGTCTACAAGGGCATCGCCAGGTTCTTCACCTACCTGTCCTCGACCGAGGTGCAGGCGAAGTGGCACCAGGACACCGGCTACGCGCCGATCACCACTGCCGCTTACGAGGCGACCAAGGCGTCGGGTTATTACGAGAAGAACCCGGGCACCGACGTGTCGGTCCGCCAGCTCAACTACAAGGCGCCAACCGCCAACTCCAAGGGCCTGCGTTTCGGCAACTTCGTGCAGGGTCGCGCGCTGATCGAAGAGGAAATGGAGGGCGTGTTCGCCGGCAAGAAGGATGCCAAGACCGCGATGAACGAAGCGGTGAAGCGTGGCAACGACATCCTGATCAAGTTCCAGGCTGCGAACAAGTAACGTAATGCGGACATGAGGGCGCGCCGCGCAGGCGGCGCGCCCGTGTTCTGCTCATGGAAAAAAGGGTCGTTTTCCGCTCTGCGTGGCTGCCGTACGCGCTGCTCGCGCCGCAGATCGCGATTACCATCATCTTTTTCTTCTGGCCGGCCTTCCAGGCGGGCTATTTCTCCTTTCTGCTGCAGGACGCCTTCGGGCTGAAGACCGAGTTCGTCGGCCTGCAGAACTTCGTCGAGCTGTTCAACGACGAGCATTACCTCAAGTCGTTCAAGATCACTGCGCATTTCAGCGCACTGGTGGCGTTTTCCGGCATCGCGATTTCACTGTTGCTCGCCACCATGGCGGATCGCGTGCTGCGCGGCGCGCTTGCGTACAAGACGCTGCTGATCTGGCCGTACGCGGTGGCGCCCGCGGTGGCGGGCGTGTTGTGGGCGTTCCTGTTCGCGCCTTCGATCGGCGTTTTCACCTATGCGCTCAAGCAATTCGGCGTCGACTGGAACTGGGCCTTGCAAGGCGACCAGGCGATGCTGCTGGTGGTGATCGCTTCGGTGTGGAAGCAGGTGAGCTACAACTTCCTGTTTTTCCTCGCCGGACTGCAGTCGATTCCGAAGTCGCTGATCGAGGCGGCGGCGATCGACGGTGCGAGCCCGTTGCGGCGCTTCTGGACCGTGGTGTTCCCGCTGCTTTCGCCAGTCACGTTCTTCCTCCTGGTGGTGAACATCGTCTACGCCTTCTTCGACACTTTCGGCGTGATCGACGCCACCACCGAGGGCGGACCCGCGGGCGCAACACAGATCCTTGTCTACAAGGTGTACCACGATGGCGTCAAGGCGGGCGACCTGGGCGGCTCCTCCGCGCAGTCGGTGGTGCTGATGGCGATCGTGATCGCGCTTACTGTGGCGCAGTTCCGGTTCATTGAACGCAAGGTGCAGTACTGATGGTCGAGAACCGCCCCTGGCTGACGGTCCTCGCGCACGCGACTCTCATTGCCGGCATCGCCGCGATCGCCTTCCCGCTGTACCTCACCTTCGTCGCATCGACGCTGACGCTCAACGAGATCGTCGAGGTGCCGATGCCGCTGCTGCCGGGGGGGCAGTTCTGGGAAAACTACTCGCGCGTGCTCACCGCCGGCACGGCCTTCGGCGCCAAGGCGCCGGTCGGGCGCATGCTGCTCAACAGCCTGGTGGTGGCGCTGGTGATCTCCATCGGCAAGATCGCGATCTCGATCATCGCCTCGTTCGCCATCGTCTATTTCCGCTTCCCGCTGCGCAGCTTCTTCTTCTGGATGATCTTCGTCACCCTGATGCTGCCGGTCGAGGTGCGGATCATCCCCACCTTCAAGGTGGTTTCCGACCTGGGCATGCTCAACTCTTACACCGGACTGACGCTGCCCCTGATCGCCTCGGCCACCGCAACCTTCCTGTTCAGGCAGTTCTTCATGACCATCCCGGACGAGCTCGCCGAGGCGGCGCGCATGGACGGCGCCGGGCCGCTGCGCTTCTTCTGGGACGTGGTGGTGCCGCTATCCAAGACCAGCATCGCGGCCCTGTTCGTCATCCAGTTCATCTACGGCTGGAACCAGTATCTGTGGCCGCTGCTCATTACCACCGATGAATCGATGTATACGACGGTCATCGGCATCAAGCGCATGATCCCGGGTGGCGACGCGGCGACGGAATGGAACCTGGTGATGGCCACGGCAATGCTGGCGATGCTGCCGCCGGCGCTGGTGGTGGTGCTGATGCAGAAATGGTTCGTCAAGGGTCTCGTGGAGCAGGAGAAGTAAATGGCTGCGGTTTCGATCAACGACGCAAGGAAGAAGTACGGCGATCTCGAAGTGATCCACGGCGTGTCCGTGGACATCGCCGACGGCGAGTTCATGGTGATCGTCGGGCCCTCGGGCTGCGGCAAGTCGACGCTGCTGCGCATGGTGGCGGGGCTCGAGCGCATCACTTCGGGCACCATTTCGATCGGCGCTCGCGTGGTCAACGAACTCGAGCCCAAGGACCGCGACATCGCCATGGTGTTCCAGAACTACGCGCTCTACCCGCACATGAGCGTGTACGGCAACATGGCTTACGGGCTGAAGATCAAGGGTCTGCCCAAGGCCGAGATCGACGCGCGCGTGCAGCGCGCCGCGGAGATCCTCGAGCTGCAGTCCTACCTCAAACGCCGGCCGCGCGAGCTCTCCGGCGGCCAGCGCCAGCGCGTGGCGATGGGGCGCGCGATCGTGCGCGAGCCCGCGGTGTTCCTGTTCGACGAGCCGCTCTCGAACCTCGACGCCAAGCTGCGCGTGCAGATGCGCGCCGAGCTGCAGGCGCTGCACCGGCGCCTGAAGACCACCAGCCTGTTCGTGACGCACGACCAGGTCGAGGCGATGACGCTGGCGCAGCGCATGATCGTGATGAACGCCGGCCATGCCGAGCAGGTCGGTGCGCCGCTTGAGGTCTACGCCAAACCGGCCACCACCTTCGTCGCCGGTTTCATTGGCTCGCCGCCGATGAACCTGATCGCCGGCCGTGTCGAGAACGGTGGCAAGGTGCTGGCCGCAGCGGGCGGCGTCAAGCTGCGCCTGCCGGCGGTACGACCCAAACTCGCGGGGCGAAATATTCTCCTCGGCGTACGCCCCGAACACCTCGAGCCCTGCGCCGAGGGCGAGGCAAGCATCGTGGCGGAGGTCGATCTGATCGAGCCGCTCGGCGCCGAGACGCTGGTCTACGGGCATATCGGCTCGGGCGCGGCCAGTGCGCGCGTCGCCGCGCGGCTGCATGCCACGGTGCCAACCGCCGAAGGCAGGCTCGCGCTGCGCTTTGCGGATGCGGCGGTGCATCTGTTCGATCCGGAGAGCGGCCGGCGCTTGGAGCAGTAAGCGATTGGACCGCCACCGGCCGCAATGAGCTGGCCCTTCCCCGGGATCGTGGCCCATCGCGGCGGCGGCACGCTCGCCCCGGAAAATACCCTCGGCGCGATTCGCCTCGGCGCGACGATGGGGTTCAAGGGCGTCGAGTTCGACGTCATGCTGGCGGGCGACGGCACGCCGGTTCTGATCCACGACCAAACGCTCAAGCGCACCACGCGCACGCGCGGTGACGTGGCGCGCGCGACTTACGCCGAGTTGGCGCGGCTCGACGCCGGCGCCTGGCACGGCACGCGCTGGCGCGGTGAACGCATTCCGCGCTTCGAGGATGCCGTACGCCTGTGCCGCGAGCTCGGGCTGTGGGCCAACGTCGAGATCAAGCCTGCGCAGGGCCATGAACGCCGCACCGGCGAAGCGGTGGCGCAGATGGCGGACAAGCTCTGGCGAAGCGCGCCGCTGCCGCCGGTCCTGTCCTCCTTTTCTCCGGTCGCGCTTGCGGCCGCGCGGCATGCCGCGCCGCAACTGCCGCGCGGACTGCTCGTCGGCCGCATCCCGCCGCACTGGCGGGAAATGCTGCAGGACCTGGAGTGCGTCGCGCTGCACGCGAACTACCGGGCGCTCAACGCCCGCGTTGTTGCCGAAGCGCAGCGCGCGGGCGCGGCGGTGCTTGCGTGGACGGTGAACGACCGGCGCGCCGCGAGGAAGCTCCTGAGCTGGGGTGTGGACTGCCTGGTGACCGACCGGCTGGATCGCATCGCGCCGGAGTTTGCCTAGAACGGCAGCGGCACCCCGGGTTTGAGCGGCTGCAAGGCGGCGCGGAACTCCTGCTTGATGCGCGCGAGCGTAGCCTCGGTATCCGCTTCGAAGCGCAGCACGATCACCGGCGTGGTATTGGAGGCGCGCGCCAGGCCGAAGCCGTCCGCGTACTCGGCGCGCACGCCGTCGATGGTCAGCACTTGTGCCGCGCCCGGGAAGGGCCGGGAGGCCTGCAGCTTTTCCACCAGCGCGTGCGGCTCACCCTCGGCGAGTTTCCAGTTGAGCTCCGGCGTGGAGGGCGCATTGGGCAGCGTTTTGAGCACTTTGTTGCCGTCGGGAGCGCGCGACAGGATCTCGAGCAGGCGCGCGCCCGCATAGAGCGCGTCGTCGAAGCCGTACCAGCGCTCCTTGAAGAACGTGTGCCCGGACATCTCGCCGGCGAGCGGCGCGCCGGTTTCCTTCAG
The DNA here is from genome assembly GCA_027624175.1 of Pseudomonadota bacterium. Classification (GTDB taxonomy): domain Bacteria; phylum Pseudomonadota; class Gammaproteobacteria; order Burkholderiales; family SG8-39; genus JAABQT01. The sequence goes on from JAQBXT010000004.1 coordinate 67,606, forward strand.
CTTCGCCTTGATGAAGGAATGACCGGTCTTCCAGATCAGCGGCCGCCCGCCGTGGCGCTCGATCCAGGGCGCGAGCAGGCGCGTGGACTTGACGTCGTAGATGATTTGCGCGCCCGGGTTGCGCGACAGCACGTCCGCCGCGAACAGCATCAGCTGACGGTCCGGAAAGATGATCTCGCCGTCCTTGGTCACCACGCCGAGGCGGTCGCCATCGCCGTCGAAGGCCAGCCCCAGTTCACACGAAGATTTTTTCAGCCGGACGATCAGGTCGGCGACGTTTTCCGGCTGCGAGGGATCCGGGTGGTGATTCGGGAAGGATCCGTCGACGTCGCAGTAGAGCTCGTCGACTTCGCAGCCCAGAGCCCGGAACAGGCGCGGCGCAATCATTCCCGCGACGCCGTTGCCGCAGTCCACCGCAATGTGCATGGGGCGCGCGAGCTTCACGTCGCCCACGATGCGCTCGAGATAGGCATCGAGGACGCTGACGCTGCTGCGCTTGCCCTTGCCGGCGGGCGGCGCGCCTTGCTCGATGCGCCGGCGCAGGTCCTGGATTTCCTCGCCGGACAGCGTGTGCCCTTCGACCACCATCTTCAGGCCGTTGTAGTCGGGCGGATTGTGGCTGCCGGTCACGGATACGCAGCTGCCGCTTCCCAGATGATGCGCGGCGAAGTAGGTCACCGGTGTTGGCGCCATGCCGATGTCGATGACCTCGGCGCCGGCGTCGTTCATGCCTTGCGCCAGGGCGTCCGCCAGCGCGGGGCCCGAATGCCGCCCGTCGCGCCCGACGACGTAGCGCGGCGCCATCGCGCCCAGGGCGCGGCCCACGGCGTGTACGATTTCCGGCGTCAGCGTCTTGCCGGCGATGCCGCGGATGTCGTAGGCGCGGAAGATTTCTGCGGGAAGGTTCATGGTGCGCAAAGGAATTCGAGCAGCCGGCGCCCGAGCCAGCGGCGACGGCCGGGAAATCCGGCGTGACCCCCGGACTGCGGAAATTCTAGCACCACGTCGCTCGAGGCCTTGCGCGTCGCCGCCTCGAGCGCGGCGCGCGGCAGGAACGGGTCGTTCTGCGCGTTCAGCACCAGCGTCGGCACGCGGATGTGCTCGAGCCAGGGCGCGCTCGAAGCGCGCGCCCAGTAATCGTCGGCGTCGCGGAAACCATGCAACGGCGCCGTGACCAGGTCGTCGAACTCGTGCAGCGTGCGCGCGCGCGCCAGGCGGCGCGCGTCGATCGGCGAGCGGTGCAGCTTGATGCGCGCGTTTGCTTTGGCCTTCAGCGTGGTGAGGAACATGCGCGTGTACAAACTGCGGTTGAGGCCGCGGTCGAGCGCACCGCCGGAGGCCGCAAGGTCGATCGGCGCCGAGACTGCCGCCGCGCGCCGCACCAGCGTCGCCGCCTGCGCGCCGCGCTCCCCCAGCCACTTGAGCAGGACATTGCCGCCCAGCGACACCCCGGCAGCGCACTCCGGCTGCAGCCGGCGCAGGATCCAGTCGAGCTCCTCGCTGTCGCCGGAGTGGTAGGCGCGCGGCAGGCGGTTGCTCACCCCCGAGCAGCCGCGGAAATGCGGTACCACGCAGCGCCAGCCGATGCGCAGCGCCGCGGCGGCGAGCGTGCGCGCGTACCGGCTTGAAGATCCGCCTTCCAGGCCGTGGAACAGCGCGAGCAGCGGCCCGCGTTCGCCGGCCCAGTCGAGTTCGATGAAATCGCCGTCGGGCGTGTCCCAGCGTTCGCGGCGCCAGGCGATGCGCGGCGCCGGTGCCAACGCCGCAGCGATGGTCTGCAGGTGGCCGCCCGGCAGCCACCACGGCGCCTGGTAGGGCGTCAATGCAGGATCTTCGGCGGTGGTGGCGGCGGTTCCGCGCTGCCCGGCGCCGGTGAGCCGTGGTGCGCGATCATGCGCCAGCCGGCCGCGGTGCGCAGGTACACGTTGGTGGCGACAACCGGCTGCAGCGGGTGCTTTTCTCCCGGCACCGAAAAATTCTCATGCAGGCTGTGCACCGCGACCATCGGCCCCGCGATCGCCACCTGCCGGGTCACGTGCAGCCGCGCGCGCGTGCCCGCCGCGAAGATCTGGCGCCAGCTGTCGCGTACCTGGTCCTGGCCGACGAGGCGCTCGCCGCCGGGATGAATGCAGACGATATCCTCGTCCTCCGACCACACCGCCATCATCAGCTCGAGGTCGGAGCGCTCCAGGGCCTCGTAGAACGCGGCTTCCGCGTCCTGCGCGGTGGGAAAGATGCGGGCTGGCATGCGCTACTCGGGGACAGACCCCATTTTCGCGTCGTTGCACTTTGCGAAAATGGGGTCTGTCCCCAGCAGTTCCAGCACTCTCTCTACGCGCAGGTCGTTCATGCAGCGGAAATGGCCCAGCGGGCATGCGCGCGCGTAGCACGGGCTGCATTCGATCCCGAGCCACAGGATGCGCGCCTGCGCCGAGAGCGGCGGTGTGTGCCTGGGGCTGGAGGAACCGAACAGCGCCACCTGGGGACGGCCGAGCGCCGCGGCAATGTGCATCAGGCCCGAATCATTGCTGACCACCAGCGCGGCGCCGGCGAGCAGCTCGATCGCTTCATCCAGCGTGGTCTCGCCAGCCAGGTTCCTGCCCTTGATGGAGGCGCACTGCTCGCGTTCTTTCGCCGAGCCCAGCATGATCGCGGGGAGCTCCAAGCGCTGGGCGAGCTCGCCGAAGTACGGCCAGCGCTTGGCCGGCCCATACTCCGCGCCGGGACACAACACTGCGTAGCGCCCCTCGACACCGAAGCGCTGGCGCGTGGCCAGCTCCGTCTGCGCATCCACCGCGAGCCTGGGCTCGGGCAGGGGCTCCGCGATCGGCGCACCGGGCTGTTCCGACAGCCGCGCATAGTGCATCGCCATCGCCTCGCGCCCGGGGGCTTTCCGGTAGAAGAGGTTGAGCAATCCGTAGCGCGACTCGCCGATGTAGCCGGTGCGGATCGGGATGCCGGCGAAAAACGGCACCAGCGCGGACTTCCAGGAATTGGGCAGCACGATGGCCTGGTCGTAACCGATCGCCTTGAGCGTGCGCCCGAGGCGCCAGCGCTCGCGCAGCCGGAGCCTGCCGTGCTCAAACGAGGTTTCGATCACCCCGGCAACCTGCGGCATGCGCCGCATCACCGGCGCCACCCAGGCGGGGGCCAGGACATCGACGCGCGCCTGCGGCAGTTTTTCGCGCAGCCGCGCGAGCATGGGCTGCGCCATCAGCGCGTCGCCGATCCAGTTCGGGGCGACGACTAGGACGCGTGCCATGGACCCGGGGGGTGCGGGGGGATCAAGCGGCGCCGCAGATCCCCCTGCACTTCAATGTCCTTTGGCTGCCGCGCCCTTGTAGACGAACTTCGTGCCGCAGTAAGGGCAAAGCGCCTGGCCCTGTTTCACCACATCGAGGAACACGCGCGGGTGCCGCGACCAGAGCGGCGCACCGGGGACCGGGCAGTGCAGCGGCAAGTCTTTCTCCTTGACCTCCACCAGCCGCGCCGTATCCGTGTTCACGCCTTCGCCTTCTTCATCGGCACCGGGGTGAGCCAGTGCCGGTGCTTGCGGTCCTTGCCGGTGACCACGTCGAAAAACGCCTTCTGCAGCTTCTTGGTGATCGGGCCCGCCTTGCCGGCGCCGATCGTGCGGCTGTCCAGCTCCCGGATCGGCGTCACCTCGGCGGCGGTGCCGGTGAAGAAGCATTCGTCGGCGATGTAGATGTCGTCGCGCGTCAGGCGGCGCGACTGGACCTTGTAGCCCAGCCCCGCGGCGAGTTCGATCACCGAAGCGCGCGTGATGCCGGTGAGCGCGGAGGTGAGCTCCGGCTCGTAGATCACGCCGTCCTTGATGACGAAGATGTTCTCGCCTGCGCCCTCGGCGACGAAGCCGTCAACGTCGAGCAGCAGCCCCTCGTCGTAGCCGTGCATGGTCGCTTCCAGCGTCGCCAGCACCGAGTTCGGGTAGGTGCCCGACATCTTGGAGCGCGCCATGGTGACGTTGACATGGTGGCGTGCGTAGGACGAGGTCTTCACGCGGATGCCTTTTTCCAGCGCCTCCGGCCCGAGATACGCGCCCCAGGGCCAGGCGGCGATCGCCACGTGCACCTTGGCGCCGACCGGCGACACGCCCATCTTCTCCGAGCCATAAAACGCGATCGGCCGCACGTAGCAGGCCTGATGCCCGTTGGCGCGCACCACCTCGACCTGCGCGCGCATCAGCTGCTCGCGGGTGTACGGGATCTTCATCATGTAGATGTGCGCGGAATTGATCAGGCGCTGCGTATGCTCCTGCAGCCGGTAGATCGCCGTGCCGTGGATCGTCTTGTACGCGCGTACGCCTTCGAACACCGCCAGCCCGTAGTGCAGCGAATGGGTCAGGACGTGCGTGGTGGCGGAACGCCAGGGAACGAGTTTCCCGTCGTACCAGATCCAGCCGTCGCGGTCGGCCATCGACACGGGTCGGGCCGGCTGCTTGGACTTCCGCATGTGCTAGTCTCCAAAGGCAAGTCGAATGGCTATTCTAACGAAACTTCCCCGCGCCGCAGCATTGCTCGGCGGCGTCCTGTTGGCCGGTTGCGCCACCGTTACCGAGGACGACGGACTGCTCGCTTCGACGCCGATTGTGCATGCGCTCGAGCGCGAAACGGCCGAGGTCGTCGAAGTCGCGCGGTTCTCGAACATGCAGCCGGGCGCGCCCTTGCCTGCCGAGTGGCTCGGCTGGGGGCTGAACTCCGGCAAGCGGCAAACCGAGTACCGCCTGGTGCATACCGCGGCCGGCACCGCGCTCGAGGGTCTTGCTGACCGTGCCGGCACCGGCTTGTACCGGCGCGTGCGCGTCGATCCGCAGCGTCACCCGATGCTCGAGTGGAGTTGGCGCGTCGAAAACCTGATCCCGGGCGCCAACCTGCGCGTTGCGTCGCGCGAAGACTCCTCGGCGCGCCTGGTGGTGTCGTTTCACGGCGACCCGGAAAAGCTCGACTTCCATGACCGCGTCCAGCTGCGCCTGGCTAAGGTCTTCGCCGGCGAGTCGCTGCCTTACGCCATGCTGATCTACGTGTGGTCGAACAAGATCCCGGTGGAGACGGCGTTGCCCAGCCCGCAGATCGACCGCATCCGCATGGTGGTGGTGGAAAGCGGTGACGGGCGCGTCGGGCAATGGCTGAAGTACCGGCGCAATGTGTTCGAAGACTATCGCCGCGCTTTCGGCGAAGAGCCCTCGGATATCGTCGCGGTGGGCATGCTCACGGATTCCGACAACACGCAGCAGGTCGCGCGCAGCTACTACGGCGACATCACGCTGCGCGCCCCCTAGCCCAGGACCTCGCTCCACAGCGCGCGCACGGCCGCGGCGTGGGGCGCCACGCTCTCCAGCGGCACGCGCGCATACTGCGCGCCGCTGAGGCGCAACCCATGCTGCACGCGCCGGAACTCCCGGTAAGCCGTGCGCCCCTGTTCGGCGCGTGCGGGCGTGACCAGCCCCAGTTCGCCCGCCGTCTTGAGCAGCGCGATGTTGCCCAGGTTCGCGGTCAGGGCCGCGTGCCGGTGCGCGTGCGCCAGCACCAGGAACTGGACGATGAACTCCAGGTCGATCATGCCGCCGCGATCGTGCTTGACGTCGAACTGGCGCGAGGGATTGGGGTGCGCCTCATGCAGGCGCTGGCGCATGGCGCGCACTTCCTGCGCCAGCGCCGCCGGGTCGCGCGGCGCCACCAGCACGCGCGTGCGGATGGCCTCGAAGCCGGCGCCAACCGCAGCATCACCGGCGCAGAAGCGCGCCCGCGTCAGCGCCTGGTGCTCCCAGACCCACGCCGATTCCTGCTGGTACTTGGCAAAGGCCTCCAGAGAAGTCACCAGCAGCCCGGCGTCGCCCGAGGGCCGCAGGCGCAGGTCGGTATCGAACAGCACGCCGCTCGAGGTACGCGTGGTCAGCCAATGGTTCAGGCGCTGGGCCAGCCGTGCGTAATTCTCGGCCGCGCGCTCGTCGGTGTCGTCGTAGACGAAGATCAGGTCGAGATCCGAGGCGTAGCCGAGCTCCTTGCCGCCCAGCTTGCCGTAGGCGACCACGGCGAAGCGCGGCGCGTCGCGGTGCCGGGTGCGCAACTGCGACCAGACCAGTTCCAAGGCAACCTGCAGGACGATGTCGGCGAGTTGCGAAAGCTGGTCGGCCAGGTGCTCCACGCTGAGCAGGCCGGCGAGGTCCTGCGCCAGCAGGCGGAACAACTGCGCCTGGTGCTGCTCGCGCAACGCGTTCAACTGCCGCTCTGCATCGTCCTCGGCAGCGGCAAGCGCGGCGCGCAGCGCGCGCTCGAACTCCCCCCAGTCCGCGGCTGCGTACAATATGCGGTCGTCGAGCAGTTCGTCGAGCAACAGCGGATGGCGCGTCACGAACTCCGCGGCCCAACTCGAGGCGGCGATCATCTTGGTCACCCGCTCGAGCGCCTCGGGGTGCTCGGCGAGCAGCGCGAGATAGGCGGCGCGCCGCGCAATGGCCTCGATCAGGTCTAGGCCGCGTGCCAGCGTGGCGTCGGGGTCAGCGCATTGCGCCGCCGCGGCGGCGAGCGCCGGTACCAGCGCGTCGACGCGCCGCCGCGAATCCGTGGGCAGCATCGCGTAACGCTGGCTGCCCCGCGCGGCGGCAAGCCGGTCCGCGCTCATCTCGGCGTTGCGAAAGCCCCGCGCGGCAAGCGCCTGCGCCACCGATTCGCGGTCGTCGCGCCACACGTCGGGACCCTCGGGCGCGGCGGATTCCGTGAATACCTCGTGGAACTGGCGCTGCACTGCGTTGCGATGCGCCTGCAGCTGCCGGTAGAACGGGTCCCAGGCATCGCAGCCGGACATGAGCGCAATGCGCCGGCGGTCCTCCGCCTCCAGCGGCAGCGCGTGCGTTTGCTGGTCGTCCAGGTACTGCAGGCGATGCTCGGTGTTGCGCAGGAACACGTAGGCGGCGGAGAGTTCGCGCACCGCATCCTCCGGCAGCATTTGTCGCTCCCCCAGGCGCAGCAGGGCTTCGAGCGTGGGCCGTACCGCCAACTCCGGGTCGCGCCCGGCGCGCACCAGCTGCAGCGCCTGCGCGATGAACTCAATCTCGCGGATGCCGCCGGGGCCGAGCTTGACGTGTTCCGCCAGTTCGCGCCGCGCCACGTCACGCCGCACGTCGCCATGCAGCCGGCGCATGGCCGCGAGCGTCGCGTAATCCAGGTACTTGCGGTACACGAACGGGCGCACGATCGACGCCAGTTCCGCATGGCGCGGCCCGGTGATCGGACGCGCCTTGATCCAGGCGTAACGCTCCCACTCGCGCCCCTGCGCGACGAAGTAAGCCTCGAGGGCATTAAAGCTGGAGGCAATCGGGCCGGAGTCGCCGTAGGGCCGCAGGCGCATGTCGACGCGAAAGGCGAAGCCATCCTCGGTGACCTCGGAGAGCAGCGCGATCAGCTTGCGCCCCGCGCGCTCCACGGGTTGCGGATCCTCGGCTTCGGGGTAGACGAAAATCAGGTCGACGTCGGAAGACACGTTGAGCTCACGTCCGCCGAGCTTGCCCATCGCCACCACCACCAGGTCCTGTGCGCCGGTCCAGTCTTGCGCGGCGGCGATCTGCAGCTCGGCCAGGTCGCTCATCGTCGCGCAGACTTCAGCCAGGTCCGCGCGGCCTTCCAGATCGCGCGCCATCACGCGCAGCAGGACGTGCTGGCGCAGGCGTCGCAGCCGGCGTTTGAGGGCGGGCTCGTCGTCCCGCGCCGAGCCCGCCAGGGCGGCGGCGATTTCATCGCGCGAAAACGATCCTGGCGCATGCAGCTCCGCCGCCAGTTCCGGATGCGCGGCGAGGACGCGCTCGGCGTAGCGCGAAAGGGCGGTTTTCCCAATAGGATCTGGCATTTACGGTTAAGATACCGCGTGAGAACGGAACGCCGCGAGATCATTTCGCATCGCGGTGCCCCAAATCCGCAGCTCGCGCGTTATTTCTCCTGCTGCAGGCGGAACCAACTATAGAGGCAACGCGGAGCGCGATGCAAACCCCGGAACGCCGCGGCGCCGCCCACGCGCTGCTGCGCGTGCTCGAGATTCTCGCCTGGACGGCATTCTTTGCTTTCGCCGCGCTATTCCTTGCGCTGCGTTTCTGGCTGTTGCCGCAGGCCGAGCGCTACCAGGACGAGGTGGTCGCCGCGCTGTCGCGCGCCGTCGGCCTGAAGGTGCAGATCGGCACGCTGCGCGCGGACTGGGACGGCTTGCGCCCGCGGCTCACGGTGTCCGACCTGCGCGTGTACGACCGCGACGGGCGCGAGGCGCTGGTGCTGCCCGCGGTCGAGCAGGTCGTCAGCTGGAGCAGCCTGGCGGCGCTCGAGCTGCGTCTCCACTCGCTCGCCATCGAGGCTCCGCGCCTGAGCATACGGCGCGACACCCAGGGTGCGATCCACGTCGCTGGCATCGAATTACGCGCGCAGCTGGGCGCGGGCACCGGCACGGCCGAGGGCGGGCTCGCGCTGTGGATACTCGGCCAGCGCGAAATCGTGATCCGCAACGCCGAAATTGACTGGGTGGATGAGCTGCGCGGCGCGCCGCCGCTCGCACTGCGCGCCTTGCAGTTCCGCCTGCGCAACCGGGGCGACGTGCACCAGATCGGCTTGTCGGCGCGGCCGCCGCGCAAGCTGGGCGCGAGCGTCGATTTGCGCGCTTCGCTCATCGGGAGTACTGGCACCCCCCTGCAGGCCTGGAACGGGCGGGTGTACGCGGAACTCGGCACCGCCGACCTCGCGGGCTGGCGCGCCTGGGTCGACTACCCGGTCGAGGTGCGCAGCGGTCATGGCGCGCTCCGGCTTTGGGCGACCTTCGGCGCCGGCAAGCTGGTCGACGCGACGGCGGATCTCGCCCTCAACGGCGTGGCGGTGCGCCTCGGCAAGGACCTGCCCGAGCTGCAGCTCTCGAGCGTCGTCGGGCGCGTGCAGGGCAGCGGAACGGCCCAGGGGTACGAGTTCGGCGTGCGCCGCCTGGCGCTGGTGCCGGTGCTGGGCCCGGCGATGCGCGGCACGTCGTTCAGCGCCAGCTGGCAAGCTGCGCCGGCGCGCGGCGCGGTGAGCGCGGACCTGATCGAGCTGGTGCCGCTGGCCTACCTGGCGGAGTACCTGCCGTTTCCCCCCGACCTGAGAAAACTGCTTGCTGAACTGGCGCCCCAAGGCAGGCTCAGCAACGCCAGTTTCGAATGGAGCGGGGAGCTTCCGGACCGGGCGCGGTTCCAGGCGCGGGGGCGTTTTGAAGGCCTGGGCATGAACGCCTGGCGGGCCATTCCCGGCTTCGCCAACCTGTCGGGCCGCATCGACGCCACCGAGGCCAAAGGCGTGCTGACGCTGACGGCGCAGAATGCCGAGATCGATCTGCCGCGCGTGTTTCCCGAACCGCGCATTCGACTTGCTGCGCTGTCCGGCGAGGTGGGCTGGGAGCGCCGCGAGGGCGCGGCCACAGTACGCGTCGCCAGCCTGACCTACGCCAATGAAGACCTTGCCGGCATCGCCTCCGGCAGCTACGCGACCGCCAGCGAGGGACCAGGAGCCCTCGATCTCACCGTGCAGCTGCTGCGCGCCGACGGTGCCAGCCTGCCCAAGTACCTGCCGCTGGCTGCCACCATGGGATCGAAAACGCGCGACTGGCTGACGGCGGCGATCCGTGGCGGGCAAATCACCGACGCCCGGCTCAGGCTGCGGGGCGACCTGCGCGATTTCCCGTTCGCCGAGCCGGGCCAGGGCCAGTTCCAGGTGGTCGCGCAGGTGCGCGGCGTCACTCTCGCGTTCGCCGAGGGCTGGCCGCCGGTCGAGGACATCGAGGGCGAACTGCGCTTCGAAGGCCGGCGCATGGACGTCGTAGCGCGCAGCGCACGCATCGTGGGCGTTTCGATATCGGGGACGCGCGCGGTCATCGCCAGCCTGCGCGCGCCGGCCACGCTGGTGGTCACTGGTGACGCGGCAGGGCCCAGCGACAGATTCCTGGCCTACCTCCTGGAGAGTCCGCTGCGGCGCAAGATCGGGGCGATTCCCGACGATGTGACGGCCGCCGGCAGCGGGAGGCTGCACCTCAATCTGGAATTGCCGTTGGCCGATCTGTCGAAGACCACACTCGTGGGCAGTTTCCGTTTTGCCGGCAATACGCTGCGCCTCGGCCCGCGCCTGCCGCCAATAGAGCGGGCCGCCGGCACGCTGGATTTCAATCAATCCACGCTGCAACTGCGCGATGCGGACGGGCGTTTCCTGGGCGGGCCATTGCGCGTGATCGGCGGGACGCAGCGTGGCGGCGGCGTACTGCTCAGCGCAAGTGGTTCCTTCACGGTGGACGGACTGGGGACGCTGCTCGAAGAGCGGGCACGCCGCCATCTGAGCGGTGGCGCGCCGTACTCGGGGTCGGTGCGATTCAGGGCCGGTGCCGGGCCCCAGATCGCCGTGGAGTCCAGCCTGGTCGGCGTGAGCATCGACCTGCCGCAGCCGCTCGGCAAGGCTGCCGAAGAACCAAAACTGCTGCGCGTCTCGCTCCTGCAGGCCGATGGTGCCGAACGCGACCGTCTCAGTTTTTCCTTCGGCCAGTTGTTGCGCGCGGAGTTGCTGCGGCGCCGGGAAGCGGACGTCATGGTTCTCGAACGGACCTCGATCGCACTCAATCCGGGCGCCGGCGAACAGTTACGGCTGCCGGAGCGCCCGGATTCGATTCTGGTCTACGGATCACTGGATCACCTGGACCTGAGTCAATGGCTGGCGCTGCTGCACGGCGAAGGCGAAGGCGGGGGCGCCGCCGCGGCTCTTGAATTGAGCGTCGGTACGCTGGACGCCTTCGGGCGGCGCATGCGCGACATCGACGTCAAGGCGCGCGTGCAGGGCGGCGGCTGGAAGGCCAGCGTGGATTCGCCGGATATCGCCGGCGACGTGGAGTACGAGACCGCGGGTCGCGGCAGGATGGTGGCGCGCATGGCACGTTTCGCCGTTCCCGCCGAATCGCCCGGCGTACAGGCTTCGAGCGCCGCTCGGGAACTTCCCGCGCTCGATTTGGCGGCGGATGAGTTCAGCTATCGGGGCAAGCGCTTTGGCCGCGTGGAGATCGTGGCGGAGCAGGATGGTCCCGACTGGCGCATCGACCGGCTGGCGATGCGCAACCCGGAAGGCTCGCTCACCGGCAAGGGGCTGTGGCGCACCGGGCCGGCGCCCGGCACCTGGCTCAATTTCGACATCGAGTCGGGCGATGTCGGCCGCTTTCTCGAGCGCGTGGGCTATCCCGGGCTGGTGCGCGGCGGCAACGTCAAGATGCAGTCCTCGCTCGCCTGGAACGGCGATCCGACCGCGCTCGATATTCCCAGCCTGTCGGGCGACATCCACCTGCATGCCAAGGACGGCCAGTTCCTGGAAATCGAGCCGGGCATCGGCAAGCTCATCTCGTTGATGAGCCTGCAGATGCTGCCGCGGCGCATTTCGCTCGATTTTCGCGACGTGTTCTCCAAGGGTTTCCAGTGGGACCGCATCGACGCGACGGCGCAGATTTGGCAGGGCGTGCTGGAGACCCGGGACTTCAAGATGCGCGGTGGCGCCGCGGATGTGGAGATGAAGGGCACGGCTGACCTGGTACATGAAACGCAGGACCTGCGCGTGCAGGTGGTGCCCAGCCTGGGCGCCGGCGCCGCGACCCTGCTGTGCCTTGCCAACCCCGCGGTCTGCCTGGCGACGCTGCTGGCGGATCGCCTGCTGAAGAACCCGCTCGGGCAGATGTTCGCGTTTGAATATGCCATTACGGGTGACTGGGGAGACCCGAAGGTGGCCAAGGTTGCGATTGCGAGCACCATTGAACCGTCCAAGCCGGGCACGGGCGACTGACAAGGAAAACACTGCATGGACACCGACTACCTTCTCGCTACTGCCGATGCCTGCCTGCTCGCGCCCTACGACCTGGAGGCGCGGCGCCTCGACGTAGTGTTCGGCGCGCTCGCGCAGCGGCGGCTGGATTACGCCGACCTCTACTTCCAGTACACGCGCGCCGAGGGGTGGAGCCTGGAGGAAGGCATCGTCAAGTCGGGCAGCTTCAGCATCGAGCAGGGCGTGGGCGTGCGCGCGCTCTCGGGCGAGCGCACCGCCTTCGCCTACTCCGACGAAATCAGCCTCGGTGCGCTGCAGGACGCCGCGCAAGCGACGCGCGCCATTGCGTGGCAGGGCGCGGACAGGAAAGCGAGGGTGACGCGCCGGGCTACCGCGCCGCGCCGCTATGAACCACTGGACCCGCTTGCCTCGCTCGGCTCGGACGCGAAAGTCGCCATGCTGGAGAAGCTGGAGCGGCTGTGCCGTGCTGCAGACCCGCGCGTGATCCAGGTGATGGCGCAGCTCGGCGGAGAGTACGAAGTGGTGCTGGTGGCGCGCGCCGACGGCGTGCTTGCGGCCGACGTGCGCCCGCTGGTGCGGCTGTCGGTGCAGGTAATCGTGGAACAGGGCGGCCGGCGCGAGTCGGGCAGCGCGGGCGGCGGCGGGCGCACGGATTATTCGATGTTTACCGACCTGGCGCTCGAGGAGTACGCCCGGCAGGCTGTGCACCAGGCGCTCATCAACCTCGAGGCGCGCCCGGCGCCCGCCGGCACCATGACCGTGGTGCTGGGCCCGGGCTGGCCGGGGATCCTCCTGCACGAGGCCATCGGCCACGGCCTGGAGGGCGACTTCAACCGTAAGGGCAGCTCCGCGTTCGGCGGGCGTCTCGGCGAGCGCGTGGCCGCGCCCGGGGTCACGGTGATCGATGACGGCACCATGGCGCATCGCCGCGGCTCGCTGACCATCGACGATGAGGGCAATCCCACGCGGCGCACGGTGCTGATCGAGGATGGCGTGCTGCGCGGCTACCTGCAGGACAGCTTGAACGCGCGGCTGATGAAGATGCCGCTGACCGGTAACGGCCGGCGCGAATCCTATGCGCACCTCACGCTGCCGCGCATGACCAATACCTTGATGCTCGCCGGGCCGCACGATCCGCAGGAGATCATCCGCAGCGTGAAGAAAGGCCTGTACGCGGTGAATTTCGGCGGCGGGCAGGTGGACATCACCAGCGGCAAGTTCGTGTTCTCGGCGTCCGAGTCCTACCTGATCGAGGACGGGCGCGTCACGCACCCGGTGAAGGGCGCGACGCTGATCGGCAATGGCCCCGATGCGCTGACGCGCGTGAGCATGGTCGGCAACGACCTGCGGCTCGACCCGGGCATCGGCACCTGCGGCAAGGAGGGTCAGAGCGTGCCGGTGGGCGTCGGCCAGCCGACGCTGAGGATCGATGCCCTGACCGTCGGTGGCACGGCGTGAGCGCACTGCCCGCGAACGAAACGCGCTTTCTCGCCGGCGCCGACGCGCTGGCGCGCGAGATTCCGGATGGCGCGTGCATCGGGCTGCCACCGGATTATTCGCCGGTTGCCATGGCGGTGGTGCGCGCGTTGGTGCGCCGTGGGGCGAAGGACCTGAAGCTCCTCGGTGTGCCGGTGCTCGGACTTTGCGCCGACATCCTGATCGGCGCCGGCTGCGTGCGCGAGGTCGAAACCAGCGCGGTGACGCTGGGTGAAGCCGGGCTGGCGCAGCGTTTCACCGCTGCCGCCGAGTCGGGTGCCGTGAAGATCATCGACGCCACCTGCCCGATGATCCATACGGGATTGCAGGCTACCGAAAAGGGCGTGCCGTTCCTGCCGCTGCGCGGCGTGCTGGGCTCGGACCTGGTGAAAAACCATCCCGACTGGAAGACGATCGACAACCCTTACACAACAGGCGATCCGATCCTGCTGGCGAAAGCCATCGTGCCGGACGTGGCGCTGTTTCACGCGCGCTGGGCCGACGAGGCCGGCAACGTCTGGGTGGGCCGCCGCGGCGAGCTCGCCACCATCGCGCATGCGTCGCAGGCCTGCTATGTCTCGTTCGAAGAACTGAAGCGCGGCGACATGCTGGAGGATGAGCTGCTGGCGCCGGGCTGCATCAGTTCGGTGTACGTCACCGCCGTGGCGCCGGCGCCGCGCGGCGCCTGGCCGCTCGGCGTGCCCGGCGCCTACGGCATCGACGACGCGCATCTGCAGCTGTACGCGCGCCTGGCGAAGACCGCGGCGGGCTTTCAGCAGTACCTGGACGAGTTCGTGCTCCAGCCCGTCAGCGCGTGAGCTGCGCGAAGGAGGAACTGCTTGCCGGGTGCATCGCGCGCCTGATCGGCGATGCGCGCCACGTCGCCGTGGGCGCGGCGTCACCGATTCCAGCGATGGCCGTGTTCCTGCTGCGTGAGATGAACCGCGGGCGGCCGCGCGTGTCGCTGCTGCAAAAGCGCAGCGGCAATCCGTTCACCGAGGGTTCGCGCGAGCTCTTCGACCAGGCGGGCCAGGGGCGCATCGATGTTTTTTTCCTGGGGGGTGCGCAAATCGACGGCGAGGCGAACATCAACCTGGTGCGGGCCGAAGGCAAGCGTTTTCCCGGTTCGTTCGGCTCCGCCTACATGTACTTTGCGGCGAAGAAGACGATTCTCTTCAGGGAGGAGCACTCGCTGCGGGTGCTGGTGAAGAAGGTGGAATTCGTGTCCGCGCCGGGCTGGAGCCCGCCGGAAGTCGAGCGCCACGGCGGGCCGGTCGCACTGCTCACCGGAAAGGCGCTGTTTCTGTGGCAGAAGGAACGTCGCAGGTTTCAGCTGCAGAGCGTGCACCCCGGATCGAGCGCGGAGGACGTGCGCGCAAATACCGGATTCTCCTACGACGCTCCGGCGCTGGTGCCGCGGACGCCGGAACCGACCGCAGACGAGTTGGTGTTGTTGCGCGGGTCGGTGGCGCGGGTGATCGGCGAAAACTATCCGGAATTCGCGCGGCGCGTGTGGGGCGCGCTAGCTGGGGTCGGCCCAGCGTAGCGAACGCTTGACTGCCTCGCGCCACTGCCCGAGCAGGTCGGCGGCATGCGCGGGATTCATTTGCGGCTCGAAGCGGCGATCCGCCTGCCATTGCGCCGCCAGCGCCTCCCGCGACGGCCACAGGCCGACGGCCAATCCGGCCAGGTAGGCCGCGCCCAGCGCGGTGGTCTCCAGCACCTTGGGCCGTACCACGGGCACGCCGAGCACGTCGGCCTGGAACTGCATCAGCAGGTCGTTGACCGCGGCGCCGCCGTCCACGCGCAGCTCCTGGAGTTTCTCGCCCGCGTCCTTCTGCATCGCCTCGAGCACGTCGGCGCTCTGGTAGGCGATGGCTTCGAGCGCGGCGCGCGCGAGGTGCGCGCGGCTGGTGCCCCGCGTCAGGCCGACGATGGCGCCGCGCGCCAGCGGGTCCCAGTGCGGCGCGCCCAGCCCGGTGAATGCGGGCACCAGATAAACGCCGCTGTTATCGGGCACGGTAGCGGCCAGCGCCTCGATCTCGGCGCTCGAACCGAAGAAACGCATTTCGTCGCGCAGCCATTGCACCACCGCCCCGGCCATGAACACGCTGCCCTCCAATGCGTACTCCTTGTCGGCGTCGCGCGCGTGCCCGAGCTGCGCCGCGGCGGTGCTGACCAGGCCATTGTCCGAAGTGACGACGCGTTCTCCCGTGTTCAGCAGCATGAAGCAGCCGGTGCCGTAGGTGTTCTTGGCCATCCCGGGCCGGTGGCAGCCCTGGCCGAACAGCGCCGCCTGCTGGTCACCGGCGATGCCGGCGATCGGTACCGCCTCGCCGAGGATCGAGGGCGCGATCATGCCGAATACGTGCGCCGACGGGTACACCTCGGGCAGGATGGCGCGCGGCACGCGCAGGAGTTCGAGCAGCTCCGGGTCCCAGTCCCCCTTGTGGATGTCGAACAGCATGGTGCGCGAAGCGTTCGACGGGTCGGTGACGTGGGTGCGGCTCTGCGACAGCTGCCACACCAGCCAGGTGTCAATGGTGCCGAAGGCCAGTTCGCCGCGCTCGGCCTTAACGCGCGCGCCCGGCACGTGGTCGAGCAGCCACGCGATTTTGGTGCCGGAGAAGTAGGGATCGATGATCAGGCCGGTCTTGGCGCGGATCATTTCCTCGGCGCCCGCGGCGCGCAGCTCGGCGCATTGGCGTGCGGTGCGGCGATCCTGCCACACGATGGCATTGGCGATCGGCGCGCCGCTCTGGCGATCCCACAGCACCACGGTCTCGCGCTGGTTGGTGATGCCGGCGGCGATTACCTCGCGCGCATGCACGCCCGCCTTGTCCAGCGCCTCGCGCGCCACCGCGCATTGGGTGGAGAAAATCTCGTTCGGGTCGTGCTCCACCCAGCCGGGCTGGGGAAAGACCTGGCGGAACTCCTGCTGCGCGCTCTCGACCAGCGCGCCTTCCTCGTTGAACAAGATGGCGCGCGAGCTGGTGGTGCCCTGGTCGAGCGCGAGGACGTAGCGCATCGGCTTATTCTACTGAGCCGCCTGCGGCGGCAGCCGGGTGTAGCGCTCGGCGAGCTGCCCGAATTCGCGCAGGGACTTCGCAGCATCGAATCCGTCGCCAAGCTCCTGCGCGAGCACGCCGGCAACGCGCTCCGCAATTGAAGCCGCCAGGCGCGCGTCCAGAAACAGCAAGCGCGAGCGCCGCGCCAGCACATCCTCCACAGTGCGCGCGTATTCGTAGCGCACGGCGAAGCGCACCATGGCCTCCGACAGGCCTGGCGCCAGTTCGTGCTGTGCGCCGGGCAGGGACTGCACCATTGGCGCCTCGGTGCCGTACAGGTGCAGGCCCGGCGCGTCGCTCAGCGGGCGCTCGCCGCTGGCAGGCGCGCCCACCAGCGCCAGGGACGCGGTCACGCCGGCGGGGCGCGCCTGCAGGAGCTGGTTGTCCATGCAGTGGGCGAGCACGTCTTCGGCCATGGCGCGGTAGGTGGTCCACTTGCCGCCGGTGACGGTGACCAGCCCCGAGCGCTCGACCAGCACGGCGTGCTCGCGCGACAGCGACTTGGTATCGCCGGGATCCTCGTTCGGCGGCTTGACCAGCGGCCGCAGCCCGACCCACACGGAGCGGATGTCCGCGTGCGTGGGTGCTTTCGCGAGGTAGCGCGAGGTCTCGCACAGGATGAAGTCGATCTCCTCGCGAAACGGCTCGGGCTCGATCGCCAGGTCGTTGCGCGGCGTGTCGGTAGTGCCGAGGAGGGTCTTGCCGAGCCACGGAATGGCGAACAGCACCCGGCCATCCTGAGTCTTCGGCACCAATATCGCGTGGTCTCCCGGGAGGAAGGCGCGGTCCACGACCAGGTGCACGCCCTGGCTCGGAGCAACAAGGTCGGCGCGCGGCATCCGGTCCATGCGCCGGACGGCGTCCACCCAGACGCCGGTGGCGTTGATCACGCAGTGCGTGCGCAGGGCGTGACGCAGCCCGCTCTCTCGGTCTTCCACCACCACGCCGGCAATTCGCCCGCCTTCGTGCGCCAAGCCCACTGCGGCACAGTGATTGAGCACCGTCGCGCCGCGCGAGATCGCGGTGCGCGCCAGCGCAAGCGCCAGGCGCGCGTCGTCGAACTGCCCGTCCCAGTAGCACAGCGCGCCCGCCAGGCCGCGCGCCTGCAGGCCCGGCGCTCGGCGCAGCGCCGCAGCGGCGTCGAGAAACTCGGTCCGCCCCTGGCGCTGGCTGCCGGCAAGCTGGTCGTAGAGCATCAGTCCGCTGCCGTAGAACCACCGGTCGAACCAGCGGCCCTTGGCGCCGTAGACAGGAAGCAGGAAAGGCAGCGGCTGGGCGAGATGCGGCGCGTTGCGCAGCAGGATGGCGCGCTCGCGCAGCGCTTCGCGCACCAGTGCGAGGTTTCCTTGCGCGAGATAGCGCACGCCTCCGTGCACCAGCTTTGTGGCGCGCGACGAGGTGCCTTTGGCGAAGTCTTCGGCCTCGACCAGGGCAACCGAGAGACCGCGCGCGGCCGCATCGAGCGCGACGCCGAGCCCGGTGGCGCCACCGCCAATCACCACCAGGTCCCAGGCAGGGACCTGCGCGAGCGTGCGCAGAAGCTCTTCGCGCGGCGGCTGCCGCGCCGGGGTCATCGGGATTCCATCTTCTGTGAGTGCGCTCGGTTCGCCGATTCTAGCAAGGCACCGATGATAAACTCCCGCGCTGCATGCCACTCCCCGTTTCCGAAATCGAACGCGAACTGGTGCACACGCGCCGCGTGCGCTACGAGGGCTACAAGCGCGCCGACGGCCTGTGGGATATCGAGGCGCACATCACCGACGTCAAGAGTCATGACATCAAGTTGAGAACCGGCGTGCGCCGCGCCGGCCTGCCGATCCACGACATGGTGGTGCGCGTCACCATCGACCGGAAGCTCAATGTGGTGGATGTGCTGTCGATCTCCGACGCCGTGCCCTATCCCGGCGGCTGCGAGAGCATCGGCCCCGCCTACAGGAAGCTCATCGGCCTCAACCTGGTGAAGAAATTCCGCGAAGCGGTGCGCGAGCGCCTGGGCGGCGTGCAGGGCTGCACCCACATCACCGAGATGCTCGCCGGGCTGCCCACGGCCGCGATCCAGAGCTTTGCCGGGGAGATGCGTGAAGATCGCGCGCCGGGCAGGAGACCGTTCCAGCTCGATCACTGCCACGCCATGGATACCACCGGCGCGACGGTGCTGCAGTGGTACCCGGAGTGGTACGTGCCGAAGGAGAAGGCGGGCGCATGAAGATCCACGAGTACCAGGGCAAGGAAATCTTCCGCAAGTACGGGGTGCCCACGCCGCGCGGGTTTGCCTGCTTCAGCGTCGACGAGGCGCTCGCAGCAGCAAAGAAGCTCGGCGGCAAGGTCTGGGTGGTGAAAGCGCAGATCCACGCCGGCGGCCGCGGCAAGGGCGGCGGGGTGAAGGTGGCCAAGTCGCTCGAGGAAGTGCGCGCGCGCGCGAAGCAGATCCTCGGCATGCAGCTGGTGACGCACCAGACCGGCCCGCAGGGCCAGAAGGTGCGCCGGCTCCTGATCGAGGAAGGCGCCGACATCGCGAAGGAGCTGTATGTCGGCATGGTGGTGGACCGCGGCACGCAGCGCGTGGTGCTGATGGCATCCTCCGAAGGCGGCATGGACATCGAGGAAGTCGCTGCGAACACCCCGCAGAAGATCCACAAGGTGTTCGTCGATCCCGCGGTCGGCCTCACCGACGCCGATGCGCGCGGCGTGGCGAAGAAGATCGGCATCCCGGAAGCGGCGCTGGCGCAGGCGAGCCAACTGTTGCAGGGCCTGTACAAGTGTTTCTGGGACACCGACGCATCGCTGCTCGAGGTCAATCCGCTCATCCTGTCGGGCGACGGGCGCGTGGTGGCGCTCGACTCGAAGATCAACTTCGACGACAACGCACTGTTCCGCCACCCCGACCTCGTCGCGCTGCGCGACCTCGACGAGGAGGACCCGCTCGAGATCGAGGCCTCCGAGTACGACCTGTCCTATATTTCCCTGGACGGCAACATCGGCTGCATGGTGAACGGCGCAGGCCTCGCCATGGCGACCATGGACACCATCAAACTGTTCGGCGGTTCACCCGCGAATTTTCTTGACGTGGGCGGCGGTGCCACCGCGGAGAAGGTCACCGCGGCGTTCAAGATCATGTTGTCCAACCCCAAGGTGAAGGCGATCCTGGTCAACATCTTCGGCGGCATCATGAAGTGCGACACCATCGCCGCGGGGGTGGTGGCGGCGGCGCGCGAAGTGAAGCTTGCCGTGCCGCTGGTGGTGCGCATGAAGGGCACCAACGAGGTGCAGGGCAAGAAGATCCTGCAGGACTCCGGGCTGCCGATCATCTCGGCCGACAACATGGCGCAAGCGGGGCAACGGGTCGTCGCTGCCCTCAAGAAGAAGGCCGCGAAGAAGAAGGTCGTGAAGAAGAGGGCCGGCAGGAAGATTGTTAAGGGGAAGAAGAAATGAGCATCCTCATCAACCGGCGTTCCCGCGTGATGACCCAGGGCATCACCGGCAAGACCGGCATGTTCCACACGCAGACCAGCCGCGCGTATGCCAACGGCCGCGAGTGCTACGTCGCAGGCGTGCACCCGAAGAAAGCAGGCGGGAATTTCGAGGGTATTCCGATCTTCGGCTCGGTGCGCGACGCGAAGCAGAACACGGGCGCCACGGTATCGGTGATCTACGTGCCGCCGCCATTTGCCGCCGGGGCGATCTGGGAAGCGGTGGAAGCCGACCTCGACCTCGTGATTTGCATCACCGAAGGCATCCCGGTGCGCGATCTGGTCGAAGTGCGCGACCGCATGCGCAAGCAGAACCGCAGGACGCTGCTGCTCGGGCCCAACTGCCCGGGGGTGATCACACCGGACGAGCTGAAGATCGGCATCATGCCGGGGCATATCCACAAGAAAGGGCGCGTCGGCGTGGTGTCGCGCTCCGGTACCCTCACCTACGAGGCGGTGGGGCAGCTCACCGAGCTGGGCATCGGCCAGTCGAGCGCCGTGGGCATTGGCGGCGATCCGGTGAACGGCCTCAAGCACATCGATGTCCTCAGGCTCTTCAACGACGATCCGGAGACCGACGTGGTGATCATGATCGGCGAGATCGGCGGCTCGGACGAGGAGGACGCGGCGCACTGGGTGAAGGCCAACATGCGCAAACCCGTGGTCGGCTTCATCGCCGGCGTGACCGCGCCGCCCGGCAAGCGCATGGGGCACGCCGGTGCCATCGTTTCCGGAGGCAAGGGCACCGCGCAGGAAAAACTCGCGGTGATGCAAGCCTGCGGCATCAAAGTGACTCGCAACCCGGCCGAGATGGGCCGGCTGCTCCAGTCGGCGCTCAAGTAGGCGGGACGGCGGCGGCGCGATGCTGCGCAGGCTGCTCGCCGAGGCGCTGATCGCGAGCGGCGCGCGCGCCGAGCG
>JAQBXT010000033.1 GCA_027624175.1 Pseudomonadota bacterium
CCGCCGCCGCCACGCTCCAGGTGGCCGCCGTGGCGCCGGGCGCGGCGAGGCGCGCCACCGCCTTCAGCAGCGCGCTCGACCACATGTCCGGATTGCGCGCGGGCGCGAAGCCGTCCAGGTAGATCGCGTCCGCGGCGAGGCGCAACTGCGGCAGGAGTTGCTGCGCGTCGCCGAAGGCGAGCGTCAGCACCACGCGTCCTTCCTCGAATTCCAGGCGGTGCATTCCCGGCAGCAGCATCGGCCAGGCACTGCGCAGCGCCTCGGCGAGCGGCGCGAATTCCGCGTGCGGCGCGTGCAGCACGGCGAGGTCCTGCGCCGAGAACGGGTGCTGCTCCACCGAGACGAAGTGCAGGCGCGCCGGGCGCGCAGGATCTTCTCGCCACGCCTGCCAGGTGGCGAGGAAGGAGAGCCCGAGGCCGAATCCGGTCTCGAGGATGGTGAAGCGGCGCGCGCCGGCCCAGCGCGCGGGCAGGCCATTGCCGCCGAGGAACACGTGGCGCGCCTGCGCCGCGCCGCCGTCGGCGCTGTGATAGACGTCGCCGTACGCCGCGGAGTAGGGCGTGCCGTCCGCGGCGAACGCAAGGCGGGCGGGGAGCAGTGGCGCGCTCATGCGCCGAGTATATCGGCGTAGAATTTGCCGCCTGCGCAGGAGTTCGCCGATGAACAAACCCTCAGAGTTGAAGCTTGACACCGTCCCCTGCTGGATCGGGGGCAAGCCCGTGGCGCCCGCCGGGCGCATGGGCGAGGTCTACAACCCCGCCACCGGGCAGGTGACGAAGCGCGTGCCCTATTGCGACGCGACGGCGGTGGACAGTGCAGTCAAGGCGGCGAGCGCCGCATATCCGGGGTGGCGCGACGCCTCGATCCTGCGCCGCGCGCGCGTGATGCAGAAATACCTGCAGCTGCTGCAGGCGCACCAGAAGGACATCGCGCGCCTGATCACCGCGGAGCACGGCAAGACGCTGCCCGACGCGATGGGCTCGGTGCAGCGCGGCATCGAGGTGGTGGAGTTCGCCTGCGGCATCCCGCAGCTCCTCAAGGGCGAATACTCGGAGAACGTGGGCACCGCGGTGGACACGCACAGCGTGCGCCAGCCGGTGGGCGTGTGCGCGGGCATTACGCCGTTCAATTTCCCGGCGATGGTGCCGATGTGGATGTACCCGGTGGCCATCGCCTGCGGCAACACCTTCATCCTCAAGCCCTCGGAGAAAGTGCCCTCGGCCTCGATCCTGATGGCGGAGCTGTTCAAGCAAGCGGGGCTGCCCGACGGCGTGTTCAACGTGGTGCACGGCGACAAGGCGACCGTGGACGCGCTCCTCGCGCACCCGGGCATCGCCGCGGTGAGCTTCGTGGGCTCGACGCCGATCGCGAAATCCATCTATGAAACCTGCGCCAGGAACGGCAAGCGCGTGCAGGCGCTGGGCGGGGCGAAGAACCACGCCGTGGTGCTGCCGGATGCAGATCTCGAATTCGCCGCCGATGCGCTCATCGGCGCGGCTTACGGCTCGGCGGGCGAGCGCTGCATGGCGATCTCGGCGGTGGTCGCGGTGGGCGCGGCGGCCGACCCGCTGGTGAAACTGCTGGAGAAGAAGGCCAGGGCGATCAAGGTCGGGCCGGGCGACCAGGACGGCGTGGAGATGGGGCCGCTGGTCACCGGCCAGCACCGCGACAAGGTGGCGGGCTACATCGACAAGGGCAAGACCGAGGGCGCGAAGGCGGTGCTGGATGGCGGCAAGCCGCCGCTGCAGGAAGGTTTTTTCCTCGGCACGACGCTGTTCGACCACGTGAAGCCGGAGATGAGCGTGTACCGCGACGAGATCTTCGGTCCTGTGCTGGTCGTTTTGCGCGTGCAGACACTGGAGGAGGCGATCGCGCTCGTCAACAAGAATCCCTACGCCAACGGCACGGCGATCTTTACCGAGTCGGGCGGCGCCGCGCGCCGTTTCGAAAACGAAGTACAGGTCGGCATGGTGGGGATCAACGTGCCAATTCCGGTGCCGGTGGCGTTCTACTCCTTCGGCGGCTGGAAGAATTCGCTGTTCGGGGACCTGCACATGCACGGGGTCGAGGGCGTCAAGTTCTATACCCGGACCAAGGTCATCACCACGCGCTGGCCGCACCAGGACACGCCGGCGCCCGGCCTGAACATGCCGACGCTGGGCTAGGGCGCAAATTGGCGTAAGGCAGGCTCCCCGCCAGCCGACGAAAGGCCATGCGCGAGACGGGCATGGCAATCCGAACAGGCGTGCAATTCAAGGCGGCGTGCGCGGCACTCGCGGCGCTGGTGCTGCAAGGCGCGGCCCAGGCCGCGCCGGAGCTCAACGGTTTCGACCTGGCCGGCGCGCTGGTGCCGGCGGATGAAATCCTGCAGGGCGGGCCGCCCAAGGACGGCATCCCCGCGATCGATCGCCCGGCGTTCGTGAGCGCGCAGGCGGCCACGCACCTGCGCCCGGACGACATGGTGCTCGCCATCTCACGCAACGGCGTCGCCAAGGCCTACCCGGTGCGCATCCTGAACTGGCACGAGGTGGTCAACGATCGCTTTGGCGCCGAAGACATCGTCGTGACCTTCTGCCCGCTGTGCGGGTCGGGCGTGGCGTTCCTGGCGCAGTCGGGCGGCCGCACGCTCAAGTTCGGCGTCTCGGGGCTGCTCTACAACAGCGACGTGCTGCTTTACGATCGCGAGACCCAGTCGCTGTGGTCGCAACTTCGCGCGCAGGCGCTCGCCGGGCCGTCGAAGGGCGCGCACTTGGCGGCGGTGCCGGTCCTGCACACCACCTGGGCGGACTGGCGCGCGCGGCACCCGCGTACCCTTGCCTTGAGCGAGAACACGGGATTCCAGCGCAATTACGCGCGTGATCCGTACTCGGGCTACGAGAAATCTAGCGACATCTATTTCCCGGTGCGCTTTCGCGCCGAGGGCTTTCATCCCAAGGAGCGCGTGCTCGGCGTGCTGCTCGGCGGCAAGGCGAAGGCCTATCCGTTCGTCGAATTGGCGAAAGGGCCCGGCGAGCTGAGCGATACCCTGGCAGGTCAGGCGCTGCGAGTGCGCTACAGCCGCGAGCACCGGTCGGCCGAGGCCTTCGACGCCCAGGGCAGGCCGCTGGTGGCAACCACGTTGTTCTGGTTCGCGTGGGCGGCGTTCAATCCGGAAACCGAGATCTACCGCGCGCCCCGCGGTGGCGGCAAGTAGCCGATCCGGTGCGTAAACGCACTTCCGGGGCATCCGGCAATCCTTGAAGTTGGTCTCACGGCTGCGGCGCCGTTTTTTATGGCGCGCGCACGCGTCTAGAATCCACATCATGGACGCCGCCGACCCCACGCAGGATCCCAAGGAGGAGCTGCTGCGCGAGGATCGGCGGCTGCTCGGGCGTCTCCTCGGCGAGGTGATCCGCGAGCACGCGGGCGAGGACATGCTCGAGAAAATAGAGCGCATCCGCCAGACCGCGGTGGCGTTCCGGCGCGCCGGCGCGCCCCGGGAGCCTGGAGTACGCGCTGGCGCGCGTGCGCGAGGCAGGCGCTTCGGACCAGGCGCTCGCCGACTGGTTCGCGCGCGCATCAGCCCGGTGCTCACTGCGCATCCGACCGAGGTCCAGCGCCAGAGCATCCTGGACAGCGAGCGCGAAATCGCGCGACTGATCGCGCAGCGCGACGGCGACGGGACCGAACGCGAGGAGGCGCTGCACCGCGAGGTGCTGCGGCTCTGGCTCACCTCGATGCTGCGTCTGACCAAACTCGAGGTCGCCGACGAGATCGGCAACGGCCTGGCGTATTTCCGCACCACGTTCCTCGAGCAGCTGCCGTGGCTGTACGAGCGGCTCGAGGCGGCGCTCGGTGCGCGCGAACCGCTGGCGCCTTTTCTCACCGTGGGCACCTGGATCGGCGGCGACCGCGACGGCAACCCCAACGTGACCGCCGGGGTGCTCGAGCTCGCGCTCGCGCAGCAGGCGCGCGTCGCGCTCGAGCATTACCTCGAGCAGGTGAACCTGCTCGGCAAGGAACTCGCCGTGTCGACGCGCATCCAGGCCGCGCCGCCGCAGATCGTGGAGCTCGCCGAGGCGTCGGGCGACGATTCGCCCTACCGGCGCGACGAGCCCTATCGGCGCGCCCTTACCGGCATCTACGCGCGGCTCGCCGCGAGCGCCGAGCGGCTGGCCGGGTTTCGCCCGAGCGTCGCGCCCGCCGTCGCGCGGCCGGCCTACGAGCGCGCCGAGGACCTGGCGGCCGACCTCGATGCCATCGCGCAGTCCCTCGAGGCGCAGGGCGCCGGGGGCGGCTCGCGCGCGGGCGCCTGCGCGGCTTGCGGCGCAAGCTGAGCCTGTTCGGATTCCACCTCGCGCCGATCGACCTGCGGCAAAGCTCCGACGAGCACGAGGCGGTGGTCGCGGAGCTGCTCTCGCGCGCGGGAGTGGGAGTCGAGGCCGGTTACGCGGAGCTGGACGAGCCCGCGCGCGTCGCGCTGCTCTGCGGCGAGCTGTCGGGCCCGCGGCCGCTGCGTTCGCCGCACCTGGAATACACGGCGCAGGCACAGCGCGAGCTCGCGGTGCTTGCCGCCGCCGCCGGGGCGCATCACCGCCTGGGGGTGCGCGCGCTGCCGCACTACGTGATCTCGCATTGCCAGTCGGTGTCCGACCTGCTCGAGGTGGGCGTGCTGCTGCGCGAGGCCGGGCTGCTGCGTCCGGGCGCGCCGCCACGACTGGCGATGGACGTGATCCCTTTGTTCGAGACCATCGCCGACCTCGAGCGCGGCGCGCAGCTGGCTGTTCTTCCGCAGCCTGCTCTCCAACCTCGACATGGTGCTCGCCAAGACCGACCTGGCGATCGCCTCGCGTTACGCCGAGCTGGTGCCCGACGCGCAGTTGCGCGAGCGCGTGTAGGGGCGCATCGCCGCCGAGTGGCAGCTCAGCCGCAAGTGGTTGTTCGAGCTCACCGGCCGCAGCGAACTGCTCGCCGACAACCCGACGCTCGCGCGCTCGATCCGCAACCGCTTCCCCTACCTCGACCCGCTCAACCACCTGCAGGTGGAGCTGCTGCGGCGCTACCGCGCCGGCGACACCGACGAGCGTACCAAGCGCGCCATCCACCTGACCATCAACGGCGTGGCCGCGGGGCTGCGCAACAGCGGTTGAAGTACATTGGTGCCGGGAGGGAAATACGATGGATCTGGAGCTGGGTGAGCGCCGCGCATTGATCACTGGTTCGACGGCGGGCATCGGCTACGCCATCGCCCGCGGTCTCGCGGCCGAAGGTGCGCAGGTGGTGATCACGGGCCGCACGCAGAAGTCGGTCGATGCTGCGCTTGCGCGCCTGCGCCAGGACTTTCCCGGCGCCAAGGCGGAGGGCGTCGCCGCCGACTGTGCCACGGCAGAAGGCGCGCAAACCGTATTCGCGCGCGTGCCCGAGGTGGACATCCTCGTCAACAACCTCGGCATCTACGGGCGCATGCCATTCTTCGACATTGCGGACGCGGAGTGGCAGCGCTACTTCGAGGTCAACGTGCTCTCGGGCGTGCGCTTCGCGCGCCGCTACGCGCCGGCCATGGCCAGGCGCGGCTGGGGGCGGATCCTGTTCGTTTCCAGCGAGTCCGCCCTCAACATCCCGCGCGAGATGATCCACTACGGCATGAGCAAGACCGCGCAGCTGGCGATTTCGCACGGGCTGGCGATGGAACTCGCGGGCACCGGCGTCACGGTGAACGCGCTGCTGCCGGGACCGACGCGCACGGAGAACACCGACCGCCTGCGCGCCGAGCGCGCCAAGGCCGCCGGCAAGACCGTCGCCGAGATCGAGGCGGACTTCTTCAGGACGTTCCGGCCGACCTCGCTCATCAGCCGCTTCGCGTCGGCCGGGGAGGTCGCCAACCTCGCCGTCTACCTGTGCGGGGCCGGCGCCTCGGCGACCACGGGCGCCGCGCTGCGCGTGGACGGCGGCGTCGTGAACCAGATCATGTAAATGGGGACAGACCCCATTTTTCTCATCCCGCGAAGCGCGATTCCGCGAGACCCTGCACGCCCGGGCGCAGTGCGAGCAGGCTGCCGGCGAGCGGCTGCTGCGCCAGGGCCTCGGGCGCAAGCCGCTGCGTCGCCGTGGTGACGTAGAGCGTACCGAGGTCCTCGCCGCCGAAGCAGCAGCAGGTCGGATTCGTGACCGGCAACGCGACGGTGCAGTCCACTTTGCCCGCGGGCGTATAGCGCACGAGCCGCGACGCGCCGTACTCCGCGTTCCACAGGCAGCCGTCGGTATCCACGCAGGAGCCGTCGGGGCGCCCGCTGCCGGTGTCGGCGAACACGCGTTCGTTCGTCGCCACACCGGAATCGGGGTCGTAGTCGTAGCACCAGATGGTGTTGCGCCAGGTATCGGCGAAATACATCCTGCGCCCCTCCGGGCTGAAGGCGAGGCTGTTGGGAACGATGATCGCGTTCCTCAATTTCGTGCTGCTGAAATCCGCGTCGAAGCGGTAAAGCGAGCCGACCGCGGTGCGGTTCACGTCGCTCATGGAGCCGGCCCAGAAGCGCCCGGCGCGGTCGCAGCGCCCGTCGTTGAAGCGGTTGTCGGGCAGATCCTGCTCGGGATTCGCCTTCGCCTCGAGCGCGCCGCTCGCAGCATCGAGCAGGTGCAATCCCGACTTCGTCGCCGCCAGCATGCCGCCGCCTGCGCGAAAGGCGATGCTGCCCACGATCTCCGGCAGCACCAGCATCATCACCGCGCCGCTCGAGGGATCCAGGCGCTTCACCGCCGGCCAGCGGCTGTCGACCCACCACAGCATGCGCTCGCGCTCGTCCCATACCGGGCATTCGCCGAGGCAATCCGCGCCGGGCGCGGCGACCTCCACCTGAATCGCCATTGCTCGTTCGTCTCCCCGCAGGCACGATAGCACGCATGAAAGTCGTGTTCTACGGTTCGCTCATCCAGCATCTCACCGACACGCTGCGTTACCGGCTCAAATGAAGCTCGAGCGCTGGTCGCTGCATTGCTACCGCCTGCCCTACGCGCGCGAAGTGGATCTCACCGACGAGAAAGTGGTGGCGCGGGCGTTTGCCGGAATTCCGCGGCGGGAAGATCGAGTTGCCGGAGGAGGCGGAACTGGCGAAGCTGGTGGATTGGGTCCGCGTAAGGAGGTTTGCGCTGTAGAAGTTGTCGATGGTATCCTTCCAACTGGTTGTCTAGTTGGATAGACCATGATCACTGTCGGTTCCTTCGAAGCGAAAACCAAGCTGGCCGAGCTCCTCGACAAAGTGGAACAGGGGGAGGTGGTTACGATCACGCGACGCGGCAAGACCGTGGCGCGTCTGGTCGGCGCGGGTACCGCGCACGGGAATGAGGACATGCGCAGGCTGGTCGAGCAAATCAAGCGCAGCCGCGTCGGTCGCGGCAAGCCCGCCGGGCCCGGCACCACGATCGCCGAACTCGTGAAGGCGGGGCGCCGCTACTGATGGCGCTGGTGCTCGACTGCTCGGTTGCGCTGAGCTGGTTCTTTCCTGACGAGAAGTCGGCGTTCACCGAGGCGGCGCTGGATCTCGCCGCGCTCGAGGAGTGCTGGGTGCCGGCGATCTGGCGCCTGGAGTTTCCCAACGCGCTGCTGGTCGCGGAGCGCAAGCGCCGGTTGACGCGCGCAGAACGCCTGCAGGTGCTGGAGGAGGCGTCGCGCCTGCGACTGCGGGTGGATGCAGTGGTGCAGGAAATGCGCGCCATCAGCGATCTTGCCGAGCGGCATGGACTCAGCACCTACGATGCTGCGTACCTGGAACTCGCCGCGCGGCAGGGTTCTGCGCTGATCACGCTGGACAAGGCGCTCGCCGCAGCGGCGGCGGCTTCGGGCGTGGCGGTGCATGCGCCCGGGCGCACGTCCGCGGCGCAGCTGCGCGAGCGATACAATGCCTAGTGGATCGAATGACGATGACTACTAGATAGATGGCAAAACAGGTCTACGACGCGTCCTCCATCCAGGCCCTCAAGGGCCTGGAACCCGTGCGGCGCATGCCGGGCATGTACACGCACACCGTGCACCCCCTGCACATTGTGCAGGAGGCGATCGACAACGCGGTGGACGAGGCGCTCGCCGGCTTCGGCAAGCGCATCAGCGTGCGCGTGTTCAAGGACGGCTCGGTGGAAGTGGAGGACGAGGGCCGCGGCATCCCGGTGGACATGCATCCGGTGGAAAAGAAGCCGGCGGTGGAAGTGGCCTTCGGCATGCTGCACGCGGGCGGCAAGTTCGCGAAATCGGGCGAGGGCGTGTACCACATCTCCGGCGGCCTGCACGGCGTGGGCGTGGCGGTCTCCAATGCGCTGTCCAGGCGCCTCGAAGTGGTGGTGTACCGCGACGGGCAGAAGCACGCGCTCGCCTTCGAAGGCGGCGAACTCAGGCAGAAGCTGAAATCCGAACGCATCAAGGAAAAGCGCACCGGTACCGTGGTGCGCCTGTGGCCGGACCCGAAGTATTTCGATTCGCCCGCCATCCCGATGGCCGAGCTCGAGCACCTGGTGCGCTCCAAAGCCTACCTGCTCCCGGGCCTCACCACCGTGCTCGAAATCGAGGGCAAGGAGACCAAGCGCTGGAAGTACGAGCGCGGCATGGCGCAGTACTTCGAATTCATGCTGCAGGGCCGGGAACTGGCGGCGCCGCTGTTCGCCGGCGAGCGCTACTTCCGCGACAGCAGCATTCCCGAGATCGAGCCCGGCGAGGGCGCGGCCTGGGCCATCGGCTGGGTGGCCGAGGGCGAGGTGTTCGCCGACAGCCACGTGAACCTGATCCCCACGCGCTCGGGCGGTACGCACGAGGCCGGGTTCCGCGCCGGGATCTTCGACGCCATCAATACCTTCATGGACGCGCGCGCGCTTGCGCCCAAGGGCGTGAAGCTGATCGCCGACGACGTGTGGGCGCGCGCCTGCTTCACGCTCTCAGCGCGCATCGTGCGCACGCAGTTCCACGGCCAGACCAAGGAAAAGCTCACTACGCGCCACGCGGCGAAGCTGCTCGAGCTGTGCGTGAAGGATGCGTTCGCGCTGTGGCTGAACGAACATCCCGAGGAAGGCAGGAAGCTCGCCGAGCTCGCCATCGAGCAGGCGCTGGCGCGGCTCGCGCGCGGCAAGAAAGTCGAGCGCAAGAAATCCTCGGGCATCGCCACGCTGCCCGGCAAGCTCGTGGATTGCGCCTCCGGCGACGTGACGCGGAACGAGCTGTTCCTGGTCGAGGGCGATTCGGCGGGCGGCTCGGCGAAGGAGGCGCGCGACAAGGAGTCGCAGGCGATCCTGCCGCTGCGCGGCAAGGTATTGAACACCATGTCCAAGGATTCACGCACCGTGCTCGCCAACAAGGAGCTGCAGGCGATCGCCACCGCCATCGGCGTGGACCCGCACGGCCCCGAGGAGTCGCCCGACCTGTCGGGACTGCGCTACGGCAAGGTGATCCTGATGACCGACGCCGACGTGGACGGCGGGCACATCCAGGCGCTGCTGCTCACCTTCTTCTTCATGCACGCGCCGAAACTGGTGGAAGCCGGGCACGTGTACGTCGCGCAGCCGCCGCTGTTCAAGGTCGAGATTCCGGCGCAGGGCAAGGGCAAGCCGGCGCGCCGTGCCTACTGCCTCGACGATGACGAGCTCGAGGAAACGCTTGCCGCGCTGAAAAAGGAAAAGGTGAAGGACGGCTCCTGGGAGATCTCGCGCTTCAAGGGCCTGGGCGAAATGAGTCCTGAGCAGCTGTGGGAAACCACCATGAACCCGGACACGCGGCGCCTGGTGCGCATGCAGCTGGATTCCGGGCAGCTGAAGAAAGCGCGCGCCACCTTCGAGCTGCTCATGGACTCGGGCGAGGCCGAAGGCCGGCGCAACTGGATGCGCGAACACTGGAAAACCGTGGAGGCGGATGTATAGGGGACAGACCTCATTATTTCGCTATGCGAAATAATGAGGTCTGTCCCCTTTTAAGTTATGCGCAAGAAACTGAAACCGTTTTGGGAGCGCGCGTACAAGGGCCACGTGCTGTGGCTCGGCAAGCAGAAGCTCGGCAAGGTGACGCTCGCGGGCACGGACCGCTATACCTGGGAGGCTGCCGGCAAGGCCGGCGGCTCCACTGATCTCGAGAAAGCCAAGCAGGCGGTGGAACTCGCCGTGGCGATGGCCGACAAGCAACTGGACCTCTTCGACTGACCATGGACACCCGGACCCCGGACCTGTTCACCCCAGAGAACGGCGACGACGCGGCGCCGATCGAGAGCTACGCTTCGCAGGCCTACCTCGGCTACGCCGTCTCCACGGTCAAGTCGCGCGCGCTGCCCGAGATCGCCGACGGCCTGAAGCCGGTGCAGCGCCGCATCCTCTACGCCATGGGCGATGCCGGCACCGCGGGTTTTGCAAAATGCGCGCGCTACGTCGGCGAGGTGCTCGGCAAATATCACCCGCACGGCGACTCCTCGACCTACGAGGCGCTGGTGCACCTCGCGCAGCCCTTCTCCATGCGCTACCCGCTGATCGACGGGCAGGGCAATTTCGGCTCCCGCGACGGCGACTCGGCCGCGGCCTACCGCTACACCGAGGCCAGGCTTTCACGCTACGCCGAGCTGATGCTCGCCGAGATCGGCGAGGGCACGGTGGATTTCGCGAAGAACTACGACGGCAAGTTCGAGGAGCCGGTGCTCCTGCCTGCGCGCCTGCCCTTCGGCCTGCTGAACGGCTCGTTCGGCATCCCGGTGGGTTTTTCCACGCGCATTCCTTCGCATAACCTGAAGGAAGTCGCGGCCGCCGCGGCGCACGTCATCCGGCACGCGCGTGCCAAGCTCGACAACGTGCTGGAGATCCTGCCGGGGCCGGACTTTCCCGGCGGCGCGCAACTCATCTCGCCCGCCGAGGAAATCCGCCAGGCCTACGAGTCGGGCCGTGGTTCGATCGCTCTGCGCGCACGCTGGAGCGTGGAGCCGCTGGCGCGCGGCCAGTGGCGCATCGTGGTCTCCGAGCTGCCGCACGGCGTGTCCTGCCGCCAGGTGCTCGAAGAAATCGAGGCGCTGGCGAATCCGCGGCCGTCCACCGGCAAGAAGGAAGTCAACCAGGAGCAAAAGCGCCTCAAGCAATTCGTGCTCGACCAGGTCGAGACGGTGCGCGATGAATCCGACCGCAAGTCGAAGCTGCGCCTGGTGATCGAGCCGCGCAGCTCGCGCCAGAACGCCGCGGAGACCATGGCCGCGCTGATGGTCCACACCAGTCTGGAGACGCGCTACGCGGTGAACATGACCTGGCTCGGCCTGGACGGCCTGCCGGAAACCAAGGGCATCGTCGACATCCTGCGCGAGTGGGGCGAGTGGCGCGTCAACACCGTGCGCCGCCGCACGCAGCACCGCCTGGACAAGTGCGAGGCGCGCCTGCACATCGTGCTCGGGCGGCTGCTCGCCTTCGTGCGCATCGACGAGATCATCAAGCTGATCCGCGGCGCCGAGGACCAGGGCGACGCCAAGGCGAAGATGCAGGCGAAGTGGAAGTTCACCGAGCGCCAGGCCGAGGACATCGTCAATATCCGCCTCGGCCAGCTCACCCGGCTGGACGGCGTGAAGCTGAACGACGAAAGGAAGTCCCTCGAGGCGGATCGCAAAGGGCTGAAAGAAATCCTCGGCGACGACAAGGCGTTGAGGAAGCTGGTGGTGAAGGAGCTGGACGAGGATGCGAAGAAATACGGCGACGTGCGCCGCACCTTGATCAAGCCCGCGGAGCGCGCCCAGGTCGAGCATACCGTGGTCGAGGAGCCGCTCACGGTGATCCTGTCGCAAAAGGGCTGGATCCGCGCGCGCACCGGCCACAACCTCGAGCTCGCCACGCTCACCTTCAAGGACGGCGACGGCCTGCTGCAGGCGCTGGAATGCAGGACCACCGACCCGGTGATCGCGCTCGCCGCGTCGGGCAAGAGCTACACGCTGGACGCGGCGGCGCTGCCCACCGGGCGCGGGGACGGTGCGCCGGTGAATACGCTGGTCAATTCCTCTTCCGACGATATCGTGTGGATCGGGTGCGGCGATCCCCAGCGGCAATTGCTGATGAACAGCTCGGCAGGCCTGGGCTTCGTGTGCAAGCTCGGCGACCTGGTGTCGAAGACCCGGCAAGGCAAGGACTTCATGAGCGTGGGGGAAGGCGCGCGCGCGCAGGCGCCGGCACCACTGGCCGGAGGCAAGTTCGTCGCGGTGTTGTCCTCCGATGCGCGGCTGCTGCTGTTCGCGCTCGACGAAGTGCCGGTGCGCGCCAACGGCGGGGTCGGCGTGCAGCTGATCGCGCTGCCCACGGGAATCACCCTCGCCTCGGCGGCGCCGAGCGACGGAAAATCGCTTGCGGTCTCGGGCATGCGGCGCAAGAACCGCGCGACGCTGACGCTGAATGCGCAGCAGCTCGGCGCACATCTGGGCAGGCGCGCGCAGCGCGGAAAGCTCTGCGACGCGAGCCTGAGGCCGGATCGCATTGATCCCTGAGCCGCTGCGTCCGGCGCGCGCGCCCGCGGCGATCCTCACCCTCACCGCGCTCGCGGTGTGGGTCGGCCCAGCGCTGCCGACCTCGCTCGAGGGCCTCAGGGTTCTTGGCCCCTACGCAGTGCTCGCGCTCGGCGCGGCCTTTGCGCTGCGCTTCAAT
The DNA here is from genome assembly GCA_027624175.1 of Pseudomonadota bacterium. GTDB lineage: Bacteria > Pseudomonadota > Gammaproteobacteria > Burkholderiales > SG8-39 > JAABQT01. The sequence goes on from JAQBXT010000033.1 coordinate 12,604, forward strand.
CGCGGGCGCGCGCTGATCATCCTCACGTCGCTGCTCGCTGCCTACGCCGGCTACCACTACGCGCAGGGCCGCCTGGTGTTCGCCGCGGCTTTCGTCGCCGCCGTGTGGCGCGCCTGGCCCAAGCACACGCCGCTCGACATCGGCCTGGCCGCGCCGCCGGTGTTTGGCGCCTTTCTCTCGGCGGCGGGCGCGGTGGTGCTGGTGGCGTTCGTGCAGGAGTCGCACCGGCTCGCTTTCAGGGACGAGCTCACGGGACTGCCCGGGCGGCGCGCACTGGAAGAGCAGCTGCGCGCCCTCGGCCCGCACTACACCCTCGCCATGGTGGACGTGGACCACTTCAAGAAATTCAACGACACGCACGGCCACGACATCGGCGACCAGGTGCTCAAGCTGGTCGCCGCGCGCCTCGCCGAAGTGGGCGGCGGCGGCATCGCCTTTCGCTACGGCGGCGAGGAGTTCAGCGTGCTGTTTCCCGGCAAGGGCCTGCAGGAGGCGCTGAAGTTCCTCGAGCACTCGCGCGCCTCGATCGAGCGCTACAAGATGGCGGTGCGGGGCGAGGAACGCCCGCGCCAGCAGGAGGCGGGCATCCGCCGCCGCAGCGACGGTGTGCCGATGAAGCTGCTGTCGGTCACGGTGTCGATGGGCGCCGCCGAGCCGGAGGTGGAGCGCCAGCCGCCCTCGCAGGTGCTCAAGGCCGCCGACGAGGCGCTCTACCGCGCGAAGAAGGGCGGCCGCAACCGGGTGAGCGCATGAGCTGGGACCCGGCGCAGTACCTCAAGTTTTCCGGGGAACGCATGCGCCCGGCGCTCGACCTCCTCGCGCGCATTCCGGCCGCAGCGCCGCAAACAGTGGTGGACCTTGGCTGCGGCGCGGGCAACCTCGCACCGCTGCTGCTCGCGCGCTGGCCCGGCGCCGCGCTGACCGGCGTGGACAGCTCGCGCGGGATGCTGGTGCGCGCGCGCGTCGAGCATCCCGCGGCCAGCTTCGTGCAGGCCGACATCGGCACCTGGCGGCCGAACGCGCCGGCGGATGTGCTCTACAGCAACGCGGCGCTGCACTGGCTGGACGGCCACGAGCGCCTGATCCCCGGACTGCTCGCGGCGGTGAAGCCGGGCGGCTGGCTGGCGATCCAGATGCCGCGCAACTTCAACGCGCCTTCGCACAGCACGATCGTCGAGGCGATCGAGCAGGGCCCATGGCGTGCGAAGCTGGAGCCGGCGCTGCGCCGCGATCCGGTTGCCGCCCCGGGACATTACTGGCGCATGCTGAGGGGGGGGCCTGCTCGGCGCTGGAAGTGTGGGAGACCGAGTACCTGCAGGTGCTCTCGGGCGAGAACCCGGTGGCCGAGTACACCAAGGGCAGCTGGCTCAAGCAGTTCCTCGACCGGTTGCAGGAGCCCGAGCGTTCCGCGTTCGAGGCCGACTACCGCAGGCGGGTCCAGGCCTGGTATCCGCCGGAGCAGGACGGGCGCACGCTGTTCCCGTTCCGGCGCCTGTTCATCGTCGCGCAGCGCGGCGCCTGAAGCGGGAATTGTCCTTGTCCACCCGGGCGTTAGGGGGCATACTGCGCGCCTCGCAATTCGAGAAAAGTGCATGGCCAAGGAAGAGATGCTGGAGATGGAAGGGGTGGTGCAGGAAGTGCTGCCCAGCACGCAATTCCGCGTCGAGCTCACCAACGGCGCGCAGGTACTCGCTTACGCCGGGGGCAAGGTGCGCAAGAACCGCATCCGCATCCTCGCCGGCGATCGCGTGACGATGGAAATCTCGCCCTACGACCTGACGCGCGGGCGCATCAGCTTCCGCCACAAGGACGAGAACCCGGTGGTCATGGCCCGGCGCCGGCCGACGTACAAGAAGCGCTAAGGCATGGCGGGGATCACCGCCTACACGGTCCCCGAGCACGAAGTCGAGCTGCAAGCCGTGCGCGCGCAAGGCGCGGGCGGCCAGAACGTCAACAAGGTTTCCAACGCGGTCCACCTGCGTTTCGACATCCGCGCCTCCTCCCTGCCCGAGGAGGTCAAATACCGGCTGCTGCACCGCGGCGACCAGCGCATCACGCGCACCGGGGTGGTGGTGATCAAGGCGCAGCAGCACCGCAGCCTCGAGATGAACCGCGCAGAGGCGTTGGGGCGGCTGCAGGCGCTGGTGGAGGCCGCGGCGTTCGTGCCGAAAAAGAGGCGCCCGACCCGGCCCACGCGTGCTTCGAAGGAGCGGCGCATCGAGGGCAAGCTGCGGCGCTCGAAAGTGAAAGCGCTGCGCGGCCGCGTGCGGGACTGAGCTAAGATTGCCGCATGGACTCCGCCAAGGAACGACGCAGCGCTATCGCAGCCGCCGTCGCCGACATCCGCGACATCGAGAAGCGCGACGGGGTGAACCGCGCCAGCCTGGAGAAGATCAAGGCGCGCCTGATCCAGCTCGCCGCGCGCACGGAATTGTTCAGCGCCGCAGATTTCCCGCCGCCGGCGCCGGGCGGCAACCGCCATTCCTGCCTGTACCGCCTGTCGGAGGACGCCGACCACCGCTTCGCGCTGTACGCCAATTCCGCGCGGGGCGGGCACGGCACGCCAGCGCACAACCACACCACTTGGGCGGTGATCGTCGGCGTCACCGGCGAGGAGCTGAACAAGTTCTACGAGCGCGCGGACGAAGGCGGGGTGCGCGAGAAGGGCCGCGACGTGGTGCGCCAGGGCACGGGCGTGGCCTTCATGCCCGAGGACCTGCATTCGATCCACATCGAGGCGCCGTTGCTGAACTTCCACATGTACGGCCTGGGGCTGGAGCAGCTGCACCGGCGCGAGTTCTACAAGGAACAAGAGCGCCGCTGGGACGTGTTCCCGCCGCACTCGGATATCCGCGAAGCGCGCGAACTCGTTACGTGACCCCGGCGGCGCTGCGCGAGCGCCTGCTCTCCGGCGCCGAACTGGCCCTGCTCGACGTGCGCGAGCAGGGCGTGCACACCCAGGGCCACCCGTTCTTCGCCTGCTCGCTGCCCCTGTCGCGCCTGGAAATGATGGTGCTCGACCTGGTGCCGCGCTATACGGCGCCGATCGTGCTGCTCGATGGCGGCGGCGAAGGGCTCGCCGAGCGCGCGGCGGCCAGGCTCGCGCAGCTCGGCTACACCGACGTGCAGATTCTCGAAGGCGGCTGCGCCGCCTGGAAGGCCACGGGCGGGGAGTTGTTCAGCGGCGTGAACGTGCCCTCCAAGGCCTTCGGCGAATTCGTCGAGCACCACTACGGCACGCCGCGCATCCCGCCGGACGAACTGCAGCGGCTCAAGCAGAGCGGCAAGAAGCTCGTGATCCTCGACTCGCGTCCCTGGGACGAGTACCACCGCATGAACATCCCCGGCGCCATCGACGCGCCGGGCGCGGAGCTGGTGTACCGCGTGCACGACCTGGCGGACCCGGACACGCTGGTGGTGGTGAACTGCGCGGGGCGCACGCGCAGCATCATCGGCTGCCAGTCGCTGCGCAACGCGGGACTGCAGCAGGTGGTGGCGCTAAAGGACGGCACCATGGGCTGGGAGCTCGCCGGCTTCGAGTGCGAGCGCGGCGCCGGGCGCGTGGCGCCGGAACCCACGCCGGCCGGGCGCGAAAAGGCGCGCACCGCCGCCGCGCAGGTGGCGCAGCGCTTTGGCGTGAAGTTCACCAACTTTGGCAACGCCATGTCCTGGCGCGCCGAGTCCTCGCGCACGTTCTACCTGCTGGATGTGCGCACGCGCGCCGAGTTCAAGGCCGGCCGCATCCCGGGCAGCGTGCACGCCCCCGGCGGGCAGCTGGTGCAGGCGACCGACGAATTCATCGGCGTGCGCAATGCGCGCGTGGTGCTGATCGATCCCGAGCAGGTGCGCGCGGTGATGACCGCCTCCTGGCTCAACCAGATGGGATGGGAGGAGGTCTACGTGCTCGAGGCCGAAGGCGACTTCGGCTTCGGCGACCTCACGCTCGCTCGCGGGCCGCGCACGCCGCGCATTCCCGCCTACCCGGATGCGCCCGCGGTGCGCGCCGCGGAGCTGGCGCAACGCCTCGAAGCGGGCGCCGTGCTGATCGACCTTTCCAGCAGCCTGCGCTTCCGGCGACGGCACGTGCCGGGCGCGTGGTGGGCGGTGCGCGCTCGGCTCGCCGCGGCGCGCGAAAAAATCGGTGCGGCAAGGGAAATCGTGCTGACCTCCGACGACGGGCTGCTCGCGCGCCTCGCGGCGCCGGAGGCAGCGGCGCTCTGGGCCGGGGCCGCCGTGCAGGTGCTGGGGGGCGGCAACGCGGCGTGGTTCGACACGGGCTTGCCCGCGGAAACGGGCATCGAGCGCGCCACCACGACGCTGGATGACGTCTGGTACAAGCCCTACGACCACGAGCAGGAAAAGGATTACGAGAAGCACGCGCGTGCCTACCTCGACTGGGAGTTGGGGCTGGTGCAGCAGATCAAGCGCGACCCGGCGATCCGCTTTCGGGCGTACGATACCCACGCCTGACATGCCCCGTCCCCTCTTCGACCAGGCGCTCGTGCACCCCGCGATCCGCGACAAGATCGCCACCTGGGGCGTGGAGATCGTGAAGGAAGTGCAGCATGCGGTCGAGGCCAAGGCGATCGTGGTGGTCGGCATGAAGATGAATCCGGCGCCGAAGAAGGCGCGCAAGCTGCTCGACGCGGCGGGGCTCGAGTACACCTACCTCGAGTACGGGTCCTACTTCTCCGCCTGGCGCCGGCGGCTGGCGCTCAAGCTGTGGACCGGCTGGCAGACCTTTCCGATGGTGTTCGTGAAAGGCGTGTTGGTGGGCGGCGCGAGCGACCTGGGAAAACTAATTTCCAGCGGCAAGCTGCAGGAAATGCTGAAGCAGGACTCAGAGTAGCCCGAGCTCGCGAAAGCGCAGATAGAGCTCGCGGCAGGCCCAGGCGTCCGTCGCCGCATAGGTGACCTGCTGCGCCGAGAGGCGCGTCACCGCCCAGTTGGTGGTCTTGGCGCCCTTGGGGATGCGGGTGCCGAGGAAGATCCCGGTGAGGTTGCGCAGGCCGGTCTGTTTCAGGCCGTGGCGCTTCGCCACATGGCCGAGGTCGAGCACCCCGGCTTCCTGGAATGAAAACAGCAGCTTGAGCTGCTTCAGGTCGTCGGCCATCGAGATGCCCGCCTTGTGCACGCCCGGCGCGGCGAGAAGCGGGATCAGCACCGTCGAACAGTCCAGCCGCTGCAGGGGGAGGAGGTACACCTTGCGCGCGGTCGCCGCCTGGGCCAGCGCCGGCAGGTGCTTCTCGCCCACCCGGAATGCGGGCCGCGTCTCGGTATCGAAGCCCACCACCTGCTCGGCCTGGATGTCGGCCGCGGCATCCTCCAGGTCCCGGTCGGATTCCACCAGGCACACCTCGCCCTCGTAGCGGCGGATCGGCAGCTCGTTCATCTCCTCCCGGGAGATGGTGCGCAGGTACTGGGCGGGCAGCGTCATGAGGCCACCATAGTAAGCTTTCGCCGGGACCGATGAAAAAGAAGCGCCGTGGCAGGCACCACCACAATGTCTACGTGGTCGAACTGGACCCTGTGGTGCTCAACCTCGCGCGCTTCCGCAAGGCCAATCCTGAGCGCGACATGCTCAAGCCCTGCGTCTACGTGGGCATGACCGGGCTCACGCCCGAGCAGCGTTTCGCCAAGCACAAGGCGGGCGTGCGGGCGAATTCCTACGTGCAGCGCTTCGGGCTGCGGCTGCTGCCGAAGCTCTACGCCTACGCCAATCCCATGCCCTACGAGGCGGCGCGTGACATGGAAGTAGAACTCGCCATCGCACTGCAGGACGAGGGCTACGCCGTATGGCAGGCATGAGCGGCGGCGACTACCGCGAGCGCGCGCTGAAGATCCTGCCGTGGATCTGCACGCGCTGCGCGCGCGAGTTTCCCGCCTCGCGGTTGAAGGAACTGACCGTGCACCACATGGACGGCAACCACGACAACAATCCGCAGGACGGCAGCAACTGGGAGCTGCTGTGCGTGTACTGCCACGAGAACGAGCATGCGCGCGTCGAGGATGCGCGCGCCGGCGGCGGCGGCGAAAAACCCGGTCCCACGGCGACGCACAAGGCGCTCGCAGGGCTGGCGGATCTGCTGAAGAAGAAGCGCTGACGGTGCTGCGCCTGGTCCTCGATACCAACGTGTGGCTCGACTGGCTGGTGTTCGCCGATCCTACTGCGGCGCCGATCAGCGAGGCGGTGGCGGCTGCGCGGGCGGTGGTGTACATCGACGCAGCCTGCGACGCGGAGCTCGAGCGCGTGCTCGCCTACGACCTCGGCAAGCACAGCCTGGAACCGTGGAAACAGGCGGCCTGCCTTTCCGCCTGCCGGCAGGCGGCGCTGAAGATAGAGGCGGCGGCGTGGCCAGCGGAACTAGCGCTCCTGCCGCGGTGCCGCGATCCGGACGACCAGAAGTTTCTCGAGGCGGCGCTGGCCGCTCAGGCGGATTACCTCGTCACCAAGGATCAGGCGCTGCTGGAACTCGCGCGGCGCGAGCGGCGCTTTCGCATTCTCACGCCGTTGGAATTCGGCGGGCTCTGATGCCCCTGCGTCCCGACCTGGTCGAGGCGTACCGGCGGGCGCTGTACGTCGTGTATGGCGAGCCGGAGCTGGTGATCCGCGTCGGCGAGCCGAATGCGGATCTGGATGCGCTGCTCACCGGGCACGAGGCGCAAACCGCGGCTTTCGTCACCGCCGCGAATCCGGAAGGGGCGCAGCAATCGACGCAAGAGAACCGGGCTGCCGCCGAGGGGTTGCTGAAATCAGAGTTCCTCGTCGGTCGCGCCTGGTTCGAAGGCGAAGGCCGCGATCCCGAAGGGCGCTGGCCGGCGGAACCCAGCGTGCTGGTCATCGGTCTCACGCGCAAGGATGCCGAGGCACTCGGCGTGGTTTACGGACAGAACGCCTTCGTGTTTGTTGAGATCGGAAAGGCGCCGGAACTGGTGATCTTGTAGTCACTCGCCTGAGCCTCAGTATTTCGCCTTGAGCGGAATGACGTTTCGCACGCCGCCGCGCGGGTTCGGGGTGTCGCCCTGGTAGCGCGGGATGACGTGGATGTGCGCGTGCCAGACCGACTGGCCCGCCGCCTCGCCGCAGTTGGCGCCGACGTTGAAGCCATCCGGCGAGAAGCGCGCCGCGAGGATCGGCTGGATCGTGCGCACCAGGCGAAAGCAGCCGTCGTATTCGACCTCCTCCAGGTCCCAGATCGTCACCACGTGCCGCAGGGGCAGGACGAGCGCGTGGCCCGGCGAGACCGGATAGCTGTCGTACACGGCGATCGCCACCTCGTTGCGGGCGATGATCTCGCGCTGCGGCCTGCAGAACAGGCAATCAGCCATTCAGCCGATCACCGTGACCACCACGCTGCGCGCATGCGGCGCGTGGCGGTGCTCCCAAAGGTAGATCCCCTGCCAGGTGCCGAGCATGAGTTTTCCCTCGGCCACCGGGACCTGCAGCGAATTGGTGGTCAGCACCGAGCGCGCGTGCGCCGCCATGTCGTCCGGGCCTTCGTCGTGGTGCGCGTACGCCGGGTCGCCGTCCGGGGCCAGGCGGCCGAGAATCGTTTCCAGGTCCTGCCTGACCGCGGGCGCGGCGTTTTCGCACAGGATCAGCGAGGCGCTGGTGTGCTGCAGGAAGATGTTGCACAGGCCCTGCCTTATCCCGCAGTCGCGCACCGCGCGTGCGACGTCTTCGGTGATGTCGGTCGTACCGCGGCCGCGGGTGCGAAATGAGAGGATTTTTTGCAGCGTCATGGATCGGTTTTCACCGCATTGTAGGAGACAATTCCGGGCGAGTCCCCATGGGCAATCAGGTTTCCAGCTGGCTGGAGAAGTTCGACGAGGCTTTGTCGACGCGCGACCTCGAGGGCGCGACGCAGTTGTTCGACGAGGCCTGCTTCTGGCGCGACCTGGTGTCCTTCACCTGGACCCTGCGCACCTTTGAGGGTCGCGGCGAGATCAAGGCGATGCTCGCCGCCACGCTCGGCGCCGCCGATCCTTCCGGTTTCGTGCAACTCGGGCCAGCGACGGAGAAAGACGGCTTTACCGAGGCCTGGTTCGCGTTCGAGACCGCCGTCGGGCGCGGCACGGGGCACCTGCGGCTTAAGAAAGGCAAGTGCTGGACCCTGCTCACCACGCTGCAGGAGCTGAAGGGTTTCGAGGAAAAGGCCGGGCCGACGCGCGAGCGCGGCCTGGAGCACGGCGCGCAGGCCGAGCGGCTTTCCTGGCTCGAGCGGCGCAGGAAGGAAGTCGCGGAGCTCGGTTTCGGGCGCCAGCCCTATGTGCTCATCGTGGGCGGCGGCCAGGGCGGGCTCGCGCTCGGCGCGCGCCTGAAGCGCCTCGGCGTGCCCGCGCTCATCGTCGAGCAGCACGAGCGCGCCGGGGATTCGTGGCGCAAGCGCTACAAGTCGCTGTGCCTGCACGATCCCGTTTGGTACGACCACCTGCCTTACCTGCCGTTTCCCGACCACTGGCCGGTGTTTTCGCCCAAGGACAAGATGGGCGACTGGCTGGAGATGTACGCGCGGGTGATGGAGCTCAATTGCTGGACCTCCACGCGCTGCCTGAAGGCGTCCTACGACGAGGCGGCCGCGGCATGGACGGTGCAGGTGGAGCGCAGCGGGCGCGCCCTGGAGCTGCGCCCGAAGCACCTGGTGCTCGCCACCGGCATGTCGGGCTTTCCCAGCGTTCCCGAGATTCCCGGCGCGGAGGCCTTCGGCGGGCGCATCCTGCACTCCAGCCAGTTCGGCGGCGGCGAGGAATGGCTCGACAAGCACTGCGTGGTGCTTGGCGCCAACAATTCGGCGCACGACATCGCCGCCGACCTGTGGGAGCACGGCGCGGCCGAAGTCACCATGGTGCAGCGCTCGCCCACTGTGGTGGTCACCTCGGACGCGCTGATGGAGCACGCCTGGGGGCGACTGTATTCGGAGCAGGCGCTGGAGGCCGGAGTCACCACCGAGATCGCCGATCTGACGGTGGCCTCGATGCCGTTCAGGCTCCTGCCCTCGTTCCAGAAACCCATTTACGACACCATCCGCGAGCGCGATGGCGCGCTCTACGACGGCCTGGCGAGCGTCGGCTTTCTGTACGATTTCGGCGAGGACGGCTCGGGCATCCATTCGACTTACCTGCGCCGCGGCGCCGGCTACTACATCGACGTCGGCGCGTCGCAGCTCATCATTGACAAGCGCATCAAGCTGAAAAGCCCGGCCGGGATCGAGCGCATCGGCGAGCGCACCGTGCTGCTCTCGGACGGCACGGTGCTGCCCGCAGACCTCATTGTCTACGCCACCGGCTACGGCTCGATGAACCAGTGGGCGGCACAGCTCATCTCGCCGGAGGTCGCGGCGCGCGTGGGCAAGTGCTGGGGGCTGGGTTCAAACACCCGTTATGACCCGGGGCCGTGGGTGGGCGAGCTGCGCAACATGTGGAAGCCGACCCAGCAGCCGGGCTTGTGGTTCATGGGCGGCAACCTGATGCAGGCGCGGCATTATTCGCTGTACCTTGCGCTGCAGTTGAAGGCGCGCATGGAGGGGCTGGCGACGCCCGTGTACTACGTGGATCCGGTGCACCATCCATGAAGTGGAAGATGGCCGAGAACTCGCTGTTCGGGATCCTGCTGCGCAAGAGCTGGTGGGTGAGCGCGCTGGTCGCGCTCGGCACCTTCGGCGCGATGAGGAACTTCATCGAGTGGGGCTACGCCCTCGTCGCCACCACGCCCTTCTTCGTCATCGCGGTGATGGCCGCCTGGCGGCAGATCCGCGTGCCAAGCGGCGCTCGGCTGGACAAGGCGCTGGAGAAAGTTCGCGCCATGACCTGGGAGGATTTCGCGCGCGCGCTGGAGGCGGGGTTTGGCAGGGACGGCTACGCCGTCAAGCGCGTCGAGGGCGCGGCAGACCTCGAGCTCGAGAAGGCGGGACGCGTGTCGCTGGTATGCGCGCGGCGCTGGAAGGTTGCGCGCACGGGCGCGGAGCCGCTGAAAGAGCTGGCAGCGGCCGGCGAGAAGCGCGGGGCGGGGGAATGCATGTACGTCGTGGCAGGCGAGCTGACTGAGCAGGCGCGGGGGTTCGCGAAGGAGAAGGGCGTGAAACTGGTGGAGGGCGCGGGATTGGCGGGACTGGTTCGCATGTAGACGCGAGGGAGACAACGAAATGACAGCCTATTTCATCGTGCGTGCCAAGGTCGCGGATGCGGCTCTGAGGAAAGACTTCGACCGCTGGTACCAGGACGAGCACCTGCCGGATGCGCTCAAGGCGTTTGGCGCGCGGCGCGCCTGGCGCGGCTGGAGCGAGGTGGACGCCTCGATGCACATCGCCAGCTACGAGTTCGACGACGTGGCGCGCGTACGCGCCCTCCCGGGTTCGGATGCGCTCAAGCGCCTGGTGGCGGAGTTCGACCGCGTGTGGGGCGACAAGGTCACGCGCAGCCGCGACATCGTCGAGGCGCAGCAGAGCATCGCCAGCGCCTAGTGTAGTGCTTCGTTCTGTTTGGAACTTAACCGCCGGTTAGCGCGGATGACCTTCTCGAGGATG
>JAQBXT010000034.1 GCA_027624175.1 Pseudomonadota bacterium
GCCGCGCGACCGAGCGCCGGGCTGCCGGCGGCGTCGAGCGCCGCCGCGAGCTGCAGCTCGCGGTCCGCGAGGACCGCCTCGATCAGCGCCTGCCCCATGCGGCCGCCCGCACCGGCAATCGCGACTTTCATCATCTGGTGTTTCTCCTCATTGCACCGGAATCCACCAATTGGTCGTCGACACCCGCGCGAGCTTGCTGTCCTCGAAGTGGATCACCAGGCGCCGTTCCTCCCGCGGCCGGCCACGCTGGTCGAACGAGTACACGTAGTCCCAGCGCTCGGCGTGGAAGATATCGGTCACCAGCGGCGTGCCCAGGACGAAGCGCACCTGCTCCTTGGTCATGCCGGGCTTGAGCTGCGTCACCATCTCCTGCGACACGTAATTGCCCTGCTGGATGTCGATGCGATAAGGCTCGAGAACGCCGCAGCCGGCGAGCGCCCAGGCGCAGGCGAGCAAGAGGAATGCGCGATGCATAAGCCTATAATGATAGCGGATGAATTCCGCGCAGAGCCTCAAGGATTCGGGCCTCAAGGCCACCTTGCCCCGGCGCAAGGTGCTGGAGCTGTTCGAGAACAGCAAGGTGCGCCACCTGTCCGCGGAAGACGTCTACAAGAGCCTGATCGCCGAAGGCATCGACATCGGGCTGGCCACCGTGTACCGGGTGCTCACGCAGTTCGAGCAGGCGGGCTTGCTGTCGCGGCAGCATTTCGAGACCGGCAAGGCGGTGTTCGAGCTGAACCAGGGCGGCCACCACGACCACCTGGTGTGCCTGCAGTGCGGCCGCGTCGAGGAGTTCTACGACGCCGAGATCGAGCAGCGCCAGAGCGAGGTGGCGCGCAAGCGCGGCTTCGAGCTGCGCGGCCATTCGCTCGCGCTGTACGCGGATTGCACCAAGCAGGACTGCCCGAACCGCAAGAGCCTAGTCGGCGCCTAGCATTTCCGCCGCGTGCCGGCGCGTGGTCGCGGTGATCTCTGCGCCGCCCAGCATGCGCGCCAGTTCCTCGATCCGTCCTGCGCGGTCCAGCCGCGCGACGCTGACGACGACTTTGCCGCGCGCCGCGGCCCGCACTACAGTCCACTGCGCGTTGCCCTGCGCCGCCACCTGCGGCAAGTGCGTCACGCACAGCACCTGGCGGTCCTGGCCGAGTTTTTTCAGCGCGCGGCCCACGGTCTCGGCCACCGCACCGCCGATGCCGGCGTCCACTTCGTCGAACACCAAGGTGGAAACCGGCGACGCCTTGGCCGTGACCAGCTGGAGGGCCAGGCTGACCCGGGACAGCTCGCCGCCCGAGGCCACCTTGGCGAGCGCCCGCAGGGGCAGGCTGTGATGCGACGAGACCTCAAACTCGACTTCTTCCATGCCCGCGGCGGCGGGCGCCTCGAGCGGGCGCAGCGCGACTGAAAAGCGCCCGCCTTTCATCGCCAGCTGCTGCATGCCATCGGTGACCGCCCTGGACAGGGCCTGTGCCGCGGCCTTGCGCTTGGCCGAGAGTTTCTTCGCCGCCGCGCCGTAGCGCGCCTCGGCAGCCTCCACTTCGCGCTGCAGCGCGTCCGGCGACGCCGCCAGCTCGAGGTCCTTGAGCCGCGCGCGCAGCGACTGCGCGAGGCCTGCCAGTTCCTCCGGCCGCACGCGGAACCTGCGCCCGGCGGCGTGCAGCGCCTCGACCCGCGCCTCGGCCTCGCGCAGCGCCTCCGGATCGAGTTCGACACGCGTCGCATACTGGCGCAGCGCGCGCACCGCCTCGCCGGCCTGCGCCTCGGCCGACTCGAGCAGCTCGACGATCTCCACCAGCTGCGCGTCGTGCTGTGCGAGGGATTTCAACCGCCCTGCCACCGCCGAGAGTTGCGGCAGGCTCGCGCCTTCGGCTTCCGACAGTGTCTCAAGCGAGGACTGCGCGCCCGCCAGCAGGCTCGAGCCATGCGCGAGCCTCTGGTGCTCGGCGGCCAACCGCTCCCATTCGCCTGCCGCCGGCGCAAGCTTGTCCAGCACGGCAACCCGGTCCTGCAGGTCCGCGCGCTCGGCTTCGCGCCGCGTAAACTGCTGCTCGGCCTCGGCGGCGAGCGCCTGCAGCCGCTTCCAGTCGCGGAACGCCTGGGCGCACGCGCGCGCCAGGTCCGCGGCGCCGCCGTGCGCGTCCAGCAGCTCGCGCTGCGCGGCCTGGCGCAGCAGCGACTGGTGCGCGTGCTGGCCGTGGATGTCCACCAGGAATTCTCCCGCCTCGCGCACCTGCGCGAGCGTCGCGGCATGGCCGTTGACGAAGCAGCGCGAGCGCCCTGCGGCATCGATGCTCCGGCGCAGGATGAGGCTGCCCGGATCCCCCTCCAGCCCCGCCTGCGCGATCCAGGCGGCGAGCGCCGACCCGGCGGCTGCCTCGAATTCGGCCGACAGCTCGGCGCGCTCGGCGCCTTCGCGCACCAGCGCGGATTCGGCACGGCCGCCGACCAGGAGCTCAAGCGCGTCCACCAGGATGGACTTGCCGGCGCCCGTTTCGCCGGTGAGCACGGTAAAGCCCGCACCGGGCTCGAGCTCGACGCGCTCGGCGATGACGTAGTCGCGAACCGACAGGACGCGCAACATGCCGCTCAATCCGGCTCGGCGGCCCTTTCGGCGGCTTCGCTCCAGCTCAGCTTCTCGCGCAGCATGGCGAAATAGCTGTAGCCGGGCGGGTGCACGAAGCGAATCGCATCCGCCGATCGCTTGAGCACCAGCCGGTCCCCCGCGGCCATGTCGGTGAGGGCGAAGCCATCGAAATGCGCGCGCGCGTCCACTGCGCGCAGCAGCTCGATTTCGATGGTGCTGCGATCGCTGACGCTCACCGGCCGTGCAGAGAGCACGTGCGGGTTGAGCGGCACCAGCGCGAATGCGCCCACGCCCGGCTGCAGGATCGGTCCCTGCGCGGACAGCGCGTAGGCCGTGGAGCCGGTGGGCGTGGCGACGATCAGACCGTCGGCGCGCAGCGCGTAGACGTACTCGCCGTCGATATGCACTTCAACCTCGATCAGTCGTCCCTGCGCGCCCTTGCCGACCACCGCCTCGTTGAGCGCCAGCGTGCGCAGCAGGCTCTTGCCGCCGCGCAGGATCTCGGCCCCCAGCAGCGCGCGCTTCTCGATGCTGTACTTGCCGTCCAGGATGGCGCTCACGGAACTGCGGATGTCCTTGAGGGCGATGTCGGTCATGAAGCCGACGCGCCCCTGGTTGATGCCCGCCAGCGGCACCCTGTGGCGCGCCAGGTTGCGCGCAGCCGCCAGCATGGTGCCGTCGCCGCCCAGAACGATCGCCAGGTCGGCGCAGGCGCCGATCTCGTCGTAGCTCGCGGCGCCCTCGGACTCGCCGATGCGCGCCGCGGTGTCGCGCTCGACGCGCACCTCGCAACCGCGCTCGCGCAGCAGGGCGCGCAGGCCGCGCAGCGACTCGGCGATCTCGGACGTGTGCTTGCCGATCAGCGCGACGCAGCGGAACGCGGCCTTTGGCATCGCGGCATTCTAACCGCATGTGTAAAATGACCCGCATGCTTGATAAACGCGCCCAGCTGCTGCTGAAGACGCTGATCGGGCGCTATATCGCCGAGGGTCAGCCGGTCGGCTCGCGCACCCTGTCGAAGCACTCCGGCCTGGACCTGTCGCCGGCCACCATCCGCAACGTGATGTCGGACCTGGAGGAGTTGGGCTTCATCTCCAGCCCGCATACCTCCGCCGGGCGCGTGCCCACGCCGGCAGGCTACCGGTTCTTCGTCGATACGCTGCTGGTGATAAAGCCGCTCGACTCCGGCGAGCAGCGCCAGATCGAGGACCAGCTGCACCCGGACAATCCGCAGCGCGTGATCCAGAGCGCTTCCCAATTGCTGTCGCAGCTCACGCGCTTCGCCGGGGTGGTGGTGACGCCGCGCCGGCGCGCCGTGAGCTTTCGCCAGATCGAGTTCCTGCGCCTGTCGGAGAAGCGCGTGCTGCTGATCGTGGTGACCCCCGAGGGCGACGTGCAGAACCGCATCCTGCTCACCGAGCGCGACTATTCGCCGGCGGAACTGGTGTCGACCGCCAATTTCATCAACCAGCACTATTCCGGCCACAGTTTCGAGGAAGTGCGCCAGCGCCTGCACCGGGAGCTGCACGAGATCCGCCAGGACATGATGCAGCTGATGAGCGCGGCGCTCGAGGCGGGCAACCGCGCCGTGTCCGAGGGTAGCGAGCCCTACGTCATTTCCGGCGAGCGCAACCTGCTCACGGCACAGGATCTGTCGCAGGACATGCGGCGCCTGCGCCAGCTGTTCGAGCTGTTCGAGCACAAGACCACGCTGCTGCGCATGTTCGACCTGACGCTGCAGGGCGAAGGCGTGCAGATCTTCATCGGCGGCGAGTCCGGGGCCACGGCGCCCGAGGACGTGAGCGTGGTGACTGCGCCCTACAAGATCGATGGCGAAGTCGTCGGCACGGTCGGCGTCATCGGGCCCTCGCGCATGGCTTACGACCGCGTGGTGCCGATCGTCGACGTCACTGCGAAGCTCCTGTCGAGCGCGCTGTCCAAGCCCTGAACGGCATCCTCCTCGTCAATCTGGGCACGCCGGCGGCGCCGACGCCGGCGGCGGTGCGCGCGTACCTCGCAGAATTCCTGTCCGATCCGCGCGTGGTCGAGCTGCCGCGCTGGCTGTGGCTGCCGGTGCTGCATGGCGTCGTGCTGCGCCGGCGCCCGGCGCGCTCTGCGGCCAAGTACGCCAGGATCTGGACCCCGGAGGGCTCGCCCCTGGCGGTGCATACCGCGCGCCAGGCACGCCTGCTGCGCGAGGCCACCGGCCTGCCGGTCGAATACGCCATGCGCTATGGCGGACCGAGCATCGCCAGCGCCCTGAAGAAACTCCCGCCGCATGCGCGCGTGGTTCCGCTCTATCCACAGTACGCGCGCAGCACCACCGAATCGATCCGCGACGTGGTCGGCAGGCAGGCGGACTTCGTCGAGCAGTTTCACGAGCACCCGGCCTACATCGCGGCGCTCGCGGCGCTGGTACAGGAGCGCCCCGACGTGCTGGTCATGAGCTTCCACGGCCTGCCGCAGCGCGCGGTGGAACGCGGCGATCCGTATCGGGTCCAGTGCGAGCGCACAGCACGGCTCCTTGCCGAGGCACTGCAACTGAAGCCAGATGCGTATCGCGTCACTTTCCAGTCGCGCTTCGGCCCGGCACGCTGGCTGCAGCCCTATACCGCGGATGTGCTGACCGAGCTCGGTGCCGCGCGCACGCGCCGCGTGCACGTGCTTTGCCCCGGGTTTGTCGCCGATTGCCTGGAAACGCTGGAGGAAATCGCCATCGAGGGACGCAAGATCTTCCTCGACGCGGGCGGCGGCGAGTTTCGCGCCCTGCCCTGCCTCAACGAATCGCCGCTCTGGATCGAGGCGCTCGCGCGCATCGCTACTTCGGCGTAATTTTTTCCTCGATCTTCTTGTGCACCTTGGCAGCACCTTTCTGCACCGCGGTGGCGCCGCGGTCCACGGCGCGCCCGGCGGCCTTGGCGCCGCGCTCGACCGCCTTGCCTGCTTTTTGCAGGCCGCGCTCCACCGGGTTGTCCACAAGGTTGTCCTCGGACTTGTCCGCGGCGTGCGCCGGGACGGCCGCAACCAGCAAACAGAAAATCCATCGTCTCATGTGCGCCTCCTAGCCACGCGCGGCAAGCTGCATATTAGCCTGCATCAGGCGATCGATCAGCACGCGCATGAACGCCTTGTTCAGCCCGACCTGGCACGCGTCCGTGGCGACGCGCAATGCCTCGGCCTTGATCTCGATCACCGTGATGTCACTGAGCGCGGTGATGGTGGTGGTGCGCCGCTCGATGCGCTCGGTGAAGTAGAGGATTTCGCCAAAGCAGCCGCCCGGCTTGACGGTATTGAGCTGCGTGCCCGAGAGCGTCACGCTGACCTCGCCCGCGATCAGCAGGTAGAAGCTGTCGCCATGATCGCCCTCGCGGATGATCACCGTGCCTGGCTTGATCTTCTTCCAGGCGCCGATGCGCACCACTTCCCACAGGGCCACATCGCCGAAGCCCTCGAAGAAGGGCATCTGGCGCAGCTCGTTGAATTTCGCCGAATCGGACAGCGAGTCGCCCACCAGGCGCAGGGTGGCGAAGGCCTGGCTCAGGTCCTTGCCGAAATCGAGCCAGGACAGGTAGCGCTGCGCCGGGTCCTTGCCGATCGCGGTCATGACGATCTTGTCGAGCAATTCCGACAGCTCGGGCCGCAGCATCACCGGGCGCACCGGCGGCGTATTGAGGATCGCATGGGTCAGCGCGGCCTGGGTCGAGGCCTGGTAGGGCAGCCGCCCGGTGAGCAGCCGGTACATGGTCACGCCCAGCGAGTAAATGTCGGTCTGGTGCGTGAGCGACTCCATGCGGATCTGCTCGGGCGACATGTAGGCGGGCGAACCCACGCCGCTGATCTGCGTGGTCTCCTGGCCCGGGCGCTGCTGGAACGAGGCGCCGAAGTCGCTCACCTTGGTTTCACCCGCGGCCGAGAGCAGGATGTTTCCCGGCTTGATGTCGCGATGAATGACGCCGTGCTGGAACGCATATTCCAGGGCGCGAATGCACTTGAAGATGATCTCCACCACCTTGTCGAGCGGCAGCAGGCAGCTGACGTCCGCGTGCGCGTCCAGCGCGGTGCCGGCGACGTATTCCATCACCAGGTAACTGTGGTCGGGTTCGGCCACCGCATCGAGGATGTCGACGATGTGCGGGTGGTTGAGCTTGCCGACCAGCGAGGCCTCGGCGAGGAAGGACTTGTGCATCATGCGCTCGGTCTGCGGGTCGGCGTTCTGATCGAACAGGAATACCTTGATCGCCACCTCGCGGTCCGCGAACGGGTCGCGCGCCAGGTAGACGTGGCTGGTGGCGCCGCGGCCGATCTCGTGCAGGATGGGGTACTTGCCGAGCTGCACCTGCGGCTCGACCTTCCCGCCCGCGGCGCCGCCGCGGGCGCTAGACGGCGACCGCGACATCCTGGCCTGCAGCGACCAATGCCGCGATGTGCTGCAGCAGCTCGGCCTCCGGGTACGGCTTGCCGAGGAACGCACCGACGCCGAGCTGCGCCGCCTGGCGGCGGTGCTTTTCCGCGGTGCGCGACGAGATGATGATGATCGGCACGTGCCGCGTGCGCGCGTCGCCGCGCAGATTGCGCACCAGGTCGAAGCCGTCCATGCGCGGCATCTCGATGTCCACCAGCATCACGGCCGGCAACACCTCCTTCATCTGTTCGAGCGCGTCCACGCCGTCCTTGGCCGTCAGCACCTGGTAGCCCTCGCGCTCCAGCAGGCGGCCGGTGACCTTGCGCACCGTCAGCGAGTCGTCCACCACCATGACCAGCGGCAGGGCCGCGGCGGGCGCCGGCAGGATGGTGGTGGCGCGCTCGGGCGCCGCGCGCGCCTGCTGCACCAGCTGCACCGGGTTCACGATCAGCACGATGCTGCCGTCGGCGAGCACCGTGGCGCCCGCTACTCCGGGGACACGCGCCAACTGCGGGCCGATGTTCTTCACCACGATTTCCTGGTTGCGCACCAGCTCGTCCACGTGCAGCGCGACGCGCTGCGTCCCGCTGCGCAGCAGCAGGACAGAGTGGTAACTCGGCGTGCCCGCCGCCGGCACGCCGGCGCCCAGCAGTTGCGCCAGCCCGTGCAGGGGGTAGCTGCGTTCCTGGAATTCGATGCTGCCCGCGGCGTAATGCCCTGTCATGGCCTCGGACTTGAGCCGCAGCACCTGCTCCACCATCGCCGAGGGCACTGCGAACACATTGGCGCCGGCGCGCACCAGGACGGCCTGCGTCACCGCCAGCGTCAGGGGCAGATACTCAGCAGTCGCCAACATAGGCGACAGAGGGGGCTTTGAAGAATGAGCGAACGAGGCGCGGCATTTGTTGGAGCTTGGCAAGCTGCTCCTCGATTTTGTCGCGCAGTTTCTCACCCTTTTGCAGAGGGCGCCTTGCCGGTCCGGTCCGCTTCACATGACTCCATACCAATTCGTCGGGATTCAGATCGGGGGCATGGCCAGGCAGGAAGTGCAAGGTCAGCTTTCCTCCCGTGGCGGCAACGTATTCGCGCACATGGGCCTTCTTGTGGGCCGGCAGGCTGTCGAGCACCAGATGGACGGAGTTCTTTCGGTACTTCATCATCTTTTGCAGCAACTCGACGAACAGTTCCCCGTTGAGCGCACCGTCGTAGGTGCAGTACCAGAACGCGCCTTTGGCATTAACCGCCGAAGCCGCACTCATGGATTGCCGCTGGCCGGGCCGTTGCACCACCGGCGTCTGACCGCGCACTCCCCAAGTCTTTCCGTGCACCGTGTCGTCGCGGAATCCAGATTCATCCCAGAAGTAAATCTCAGCGCCTTCCGCCTTGGCTCGCCTGGCAATCGTGGGGTAGGTTTCGCGCTGCCATTTCGCGATGGCCTCCGGATCGCGCTGATAGGCCCGCTGCAATGGCTTCTGCGGCGTCAGCCCCAGTTTGGCCAGCAGTTCACCCACCGCAGTCAGCCCGAGCGGTATGCCAAACTTTTTCTCGATCAACTCGCACACCACCGCACGGGTCCACAAACCGAAGTCCAAGCCGTACTGGCGCGCATCGCGGCCATTGACCCAGCGAAACACTCGCTTCTCTTGCGTCGGGGTCAGGCTGCGCGGCCGCCCCGTCGCCTTGGTCGAGCGCAGCGCCTTTATTCCCACGCCCGGGCGCAGCGCCGCTTGGATCCATTTGTAAATCGTCGTTCGATTGAATCCGTAGGTCTCGATCACTTCCGATGCCGGTTCACCGTCGCGCACGCGCTCCACCGCCATGAATCGGATGGCCTCCAGCGTGCGGTGATCGAATGTCCGTCCGTCTCTCTTCATAACACGTTCGATTCGCGTGTCGCTCAAAAGTTCCACAATTGTCGCCTTAATTCTCGACGAGTGAGTAACGTGGAATGATACCTTTGCTCCGCGATCCATCAAAATCGCAGCAAAACGACCCGAACCCTGAGCTTGAAGTGGGTCGCTCCCCCCCAACATAGCCACCTTTGCCACGCGACCTTATGCCCCATGTCCGATCCGAACGACGCGCCAGACAAACAATTGTCAGAGACTTCCACGCCGGGCCCGGAACCTGCCCGCTCCCTCGACGAACTGCTGGCCGAGGCGCAGGCCAAGCTCGACGAACAGCGTGACGCCTGGTTGCGCGCGCTGGCGGACGCGGAAAACGCCCGCAAGCGCGCCCAGGCGGACATCACCCAGGCGCGCAAGTACGCCGCAGAGCGCATCGTCGAGGACCTGATGCCGGTGATGGACAGTCTGGAGGCGGCGCTCGGCGCAGGCGACGCGGATCTGGCCGCGCTGCGCGCCGGGTTGGAACTGACGAGGAAGCAGCTGCAGAGCGCTTTTGAGCGGGCGGGCGTCGCCGCACTGACGCCGACTCCCGGCCAGCGCTTCGACCCCCACCGGCAGCAGGCCATGACCGCGCTGGAGTCGGAGCAGGAGCCCAACACCGTGCTCGAAGTCCTGCAAAAGGGCTACACCCTGCATGACCGCGTCGTGCGCCCCGCCCTGGTGACGGTCGCCAAGGCCCGCGCGGAGAACAAGGCAGTTGAAAACGGGCCGGGAAACCCCATCTCGGACAGTAACTTGGAATCGAACTGAAGGAACCACCATGGCAAAGATCATCGGCATTGACCTGGGCACCACCAACTCCTGCGTCGCCATCATGGAGGGCGGCAAGCCCAAGGTGATCGAAAACTCCGAAGGCGCGCGCACCACGCCGTCGGTCGTGGCCTACACGGAAGACGACGAAGTCCTCGTCGGTGCGTCCGCCAAACGGCAGGCGGTGACCAATGCCAAAAACACCATCTACGCGGTCAAGCGCCTGATCGGGCGCCGGTTCGAGGAAAAAGAGGTGCACAAGGACATCGGCCTGATGCCCTACCGGATCGTCAAGGCCGACAACGGCGACGCCTGGGTCGAGGTGCGCGGCAAGAAAATGGCCGCACAGCAGGTGTCCGCCGAGATCCTGCGCAAGATGAAAAAGACCGCCGAGGACTACCTCGGCGAGGAAGTCACCGAGGCCGTGATCACGGTGCCGGCCTACTTCAACGACTCCCAGCGCCAGGCCACCAAGGACGCCGGGCGCATCGCGGGCCTCGACGTCAAGCGCATCATCAACGAACCGACGGCGGCCGCGCTCGCCTTCGGCATGGACAAGCAGGAAAAGGGTGACCGCAAGATTGCGGTCTACGATCTGGGCGGCGGCACCTTCGACATCTCGATCATCGACATCGCCGATGTCGAGGGCGAGAAGCAATTCGAGGTCCTGTCCACCAACGGCGATACCTTCCTCGGCGGCGAGGACTTCGACCAACGCCTGATCGACCATATCGTCACCGAGTTCAAGAAGGAAGCCGGCGTCGACCTGGCGAAGGACGTGCTCGCCCTGCAACGCCTCAAGGACGCGGCGGAAAAAGCCAAGATCGAGCTTTCATCGTCGCAGCAGACCGAGATCAACCTGCCCTACATCACGGCAGACGCCTCGGGACCGAAGCACCTGGCGATGAAGATCACGCGCGCGAAGTTCGAGTCGCTGGTGGACGAATTGATCGAAAAGACCATCGCACCCTGCCGCATCGCGATCAAGGACGCGGGCGTGCAGGTCTCGGACATCGTCGACGTGATCCTGGTCGGCGGCCAGACGCGCATGCCCAGGGTGGTCGACAAAGTGCGCGAGTTCTTCGGCAAGGATCCGCGCAAGGACGTCAACCCGGACGAAGCGGTGGCGGTCGGCGCGGCGATCCAGGCCGGCGTGCTGAAAGGCGACGTGAAAGACGTGCTGCTGCTGGACGTTACGCCACTGTCGCTCGGCATCGAAACGCTGGGCGGCGTGATGACCAAGCTGATCAACAAGAACACCACCATCCCGACCAAGGCGCAGCAGGTGTTTTCCACTGCGGACGACAACCAGAATGCGGTCACCATCCACGTCCTGCAGGGCGAGCGCGACATGGCCTCGGGCAACAAGAGCCTGGGCCAGTTCAACCTCACCGACATCCCGCCCTCGCCGCGCGGCATGCCGCAGATCGAGGTCACCTTCGACATCGACGCCAACGGCATCCTGCACGTGGCGGCCAAGGACAAGGCCACCGGCAAGGAGAACAAGATCAAGATCCAGGCGAGCTCGGGACTCAACGAGGCCGAGATCCAGCGCATGGTGAAGGACGCCGAAGAGCACGCCGAGGAGGACCGCAAGGCCCTCGAGCTGGTCAATGCGCGCAACGCCTGCGAAGCGCTGGTGCATTCGGTCAAGAAGTCCCTCAAAGAGCACGGCGACAAGCTGGAAGCGGGCGAGAAAGAGAGCATCGAGGCCGCGCTGAAGGAGGCCGAGGGCGTGCTCAAATCGGAGAACAAATCCGACATCGAGTCCAAGGCCGAAGCGCTGGCCAAGGCCGCGCAAAAGCTGGGCGAGAAGGTGTATGCCGAAAGCCAGAAGGCGGCACAGGATGCGGCCGCCGGGCAGCCGGCGGGCGGAGACGGCGAGCAGAAAAAGGACGACCGCGATGTCGTCGACGCCGAATTCACCGAAGTGAAGGACAAGAAGGCTGGCTGAACGCGGCGACGATTGACGGCGGCCGGGCGGCGCGTGTAGGCGCACCGCCCGTTTTGCTGTCTGGGAAAGCACATGGCGAAACGCGACTACTACGAAGTATTGGGGATCAACCGGGACGCCGCCGAGGCGGACATCAAGCGCGCGTACCGCAAGCTCGCCATGAAGTGGCATCCGGACCGCAACCCGGACAATCCCAAGGCCGAGGAGCATTTCAAGGAGGCCAATGAAGCCTACGAAGTGCTGTCGGATGCGCAAAAGCGCGGCGCTTACGACCAGTACGGCCACGCCGGCGTCAACCCGCAGGCCGGCATGGGTGCGGCCGGCGCCGCGGGCGGCTTCGGCGACATCTTCAACGACATCTTCGGCGACATCTTCGGCGGCGGTCGCGGCGGACGATCCAACGTGTTCCGCGGCGCCGACCTGCGCTACAACCTGGAGATCACCCTCGAGCAGGCGGCGCACGGCTTCGAGACGCGCATTCGCATTCCAACCATGGCGTCGTGCGACACCTGCCGCGGCAGCGGCGCCAAGGCAGGCACGCAACCGCAGACCTGCCCGACCTGCCGGGGCGCCGGCCAGGTGCGCGTGTCGCAGGGCCCGTTCTCGATCGCGCAGACCTGCCCGCGCTGCCACGGTTCCGGCAAGATCATCCCCAGCCCCTGTGCCAGTTGCGGCGGCAGCGGTCGCGTGAAACACCAGAAGACCCTGTCGGTGAAGATCCCTGCCGGCGTCGACGAAGGCGACCGCGTGCGCCTGACCGGCGAGGGCGAGCCGGGCGTCAACGGCGGCCCGGCGGGCGATCTCTACGTGCAGACGCACATCAAGGCGCACCCGGTGTTCCAGCGCGACCACGACGACCTGCATTGCGAAATGCCGATCTCGATCAGTACCGCTGCGCTCGGCGGCGAAATTGAAATACCGACGCTGGACGGCTCCGCGCGCATCAAGGTGCCGACCGAAACGCAGAGCGGCAAGACGTTCCGGCTGCGCGGCAAAGGGATCAAGGGCGTGCGCAGCCACGAGCCGGGCGACCTGTTCTGCCACGTGGTGGTCGAGACGCCGGTCAATCTCACCGCGCGGCAGAAGGAATTGATGCACGAGTTCGAGACCCTCAGCCGCCAGGACATGGCGCGGCACAATCCGCGCAGCAAGTCCTGGTTCGACAAGGTCAAGGAGTTCTTCGAGGGCTAGGGGCGCGCAGTCGTGTTTTCGCGGCCCTGCCAGTTCGACTTGCTGTGCGCGTTGCAGGACGCGCCCGGGATCGGATGGCAGCGGCCTGGCCGCTCAGGTCTCCGCCCACACGCGCAACAGGTTGTGATACACCGACGTCAGAGCCATCTGCTCGCTGGCATCGAGCTTGCGGTTCACCGCAGCGAGGATCTGGCTGAGGTCGAACAGAATCTCCCGCTTGGGCTCGTCGCGCACCATGCTCTGGATCCAGAATATTGCTGCCAGGCGGCTGCCGCGCGTGACCGGCTCCACCCGGTGAGCGCTCGTCGACGCGTACACCACCATGCTCCCGGCGGGCAGCTTGATGCGCTTGTCGCCGTGGTTCTCCTGGATGATCAACTCGCCCCCGTCGTACTGCTCGGGCGCGCTGAGGAACAGCGTCGCCGAGACGTCGGTGCGCATCGAGTTGCCCGCCCCCAGAATCGAATTGGCGGTACCCTCGCCCATGATGGCGTTGTCGACATGCAAGCCGTAGGTCATGCCGATGTCGTAGCGGTTGAAGATCGGCCCATGCACCCGATGCGGCAGGGCGGCCGAGTAGAACGTGCCGTTGCGCCGCAACGCCTCCAGCAGCATGGGCGCACATTTCTGCGCGGCGGCGGCATCCCGCTTGACCTGAAGGTTGTTCTTGATTTCGCGCGCGAGCAGCCCCGCGCTGACGCGGCCATCCTCGTACGCGCCCTGACTCAGCTCGTGCAGCACCGTTTCGATTTCTTCTTTCTTGAGCACTGCGGGAATCTGTAAAAGCATGCGCGCGTCGATCTCGCGAATCGGGGAAAATTGCGGCCGATGATAGCACTGCCCAGCAGGCCATTCGCCGTGCTCGCCCTCGTCCTCGCCGCCAGTACGCCGGTGGGGGGCCAGGGCGTCACTGCGCGCACCGTGGTGCTCGGCCAGTCGGCCCCGCTATCCGGTCCGGCGCGCGCGCATGGCGCGGACATCCGCAACGGCGCGCTCGCCTACCTGCGTAGGTTGAATGATGCCGGCGGCATCGATGGCCGCCGCATCGAGCTCGCGACGCTGGACGACTCAGGCGACCCCGATCGCGCCCTGGCCAATACGCACCGACTGCTGGAGGAGTTGCGCGTGTTCGCGCTATTCGGCTATCCCGACGCGAACGTGTCGCGTGAATTGCTTGCGCTGGTGCAGCAGAGCCGTGCGCCGCTGTTCGGTCCGGTGACCGGGGCGCAGATCGCGCGCCAGCCAGGCCGTTACGTTTTCACGGTGCGTGCGGGCCACGCCGACGAAATGGGGCGCGTGGTCGGGCACTATGCGCAACTCGGGCTAAAACGCTTCTCGCTGGTGCGGCGCGACGACCCGGAGGGCGCGGAAATCCTGGAGGCGATGCGGGCGGCGCTGCGCCGCCATGACCTCCCCGCGCCGGCAGTCGCCGTGTTGCGGCGCGGCCAAGTCCCCGAGGCGATACACGAGGTGCTGGTGGCGGGACCCGACGCGGTCGTCGTCGCCTTGCCGGCCGAGCCTGCGACCGGCCTGCTGCGCGAGCTCAAGCGCGGCACGCGCGGCGCCCAATTGGTGGTCCTGTCGCTCGCAGAGCCCGCGCAGCTGGCAAGGGATTTGGGACCCGCCGGGGCCGGGATCGTGCTCTCCCAGGTCGTGCCGCCGATCGAGCGCACGTCACTCCCGGTGGTAGCGGAGTACCGCACTGCGATGGAGGCTGAAACCGGGCGCAAGGATTTCTCGCCCGCGTCGCTCGAGGCCTACATCGCGGCCAAGGTGTTCGCCGAGGCGGTGCGCCGCGCCGGCCCGGCGCTCACGCGCGATGCGCTCCTGCTGGCGCTGGAAGCCATGTCGGTCTATGACACGGGCGGTTACAGCGTGGGGTTCTCACGCACAGGCCACCAGGGCAGTTCGCGCATCGAACTGCTGGCGATCGATCGCGACGGCAAGCTGCTGCACTAAACTAGGCGCGGCGCCAGGTCGTTCCCGCGGGACCATCCTCAAGGACCACGCCGTCTGCCTCCAACGCATCGCGGATGCGATCCGCTTCCGCGTAGTTCTTCGTCTTACGCGCCGCAAGCCGTGCCGCGATGCGCGCATCGATGTCGCTGTCGGCAAGACTGGCGGGCCCGGCCTGCAGGAAGGCTTGCGCATCGCGCTGCAGCAGCCCCAGCAGGCCACCCAGCGCACGCAGTTGCGGCGCAAGGTCGCTGCGGCCGCGGTTGACCTCGTTGGCGAGCTCGAACAGCGCGGCGATCGCCTCCGGCGTGCCGAAATCGTCGTTCATCGCGTCGCGAAAGCGCTGCGCATGCGCCCCGCCCCAATCGACGACCGCAGCCGCGGCGGGCGCGCCCTTGAGCGCCGTGTACAGGCGCGACAGCGCCTGCTTCGCGTCCTCGAGATGCACATCCGAGTAGTTCAGGGGACTGCGGTAGTGCGCACGCAGGATGAACAAGCGCACCACCTCCGCATCGTAGTGCCGCAGGATGTCGCGGATGAGAAAGAAGTTTCCCAGCGACTTGGACATCTTCTCCTCGTCCACCTTCACGAAGCCGTTGTGCATCCAGTAGTTGACGAACGGCCGACCGCTGGCGCCTTCGGACTGCGCGATCTCGTTCTCGTGGTGCGGGAACTGCAGGTCCTGGCCGCCGCCGTGGATATCGAAATGCTCGCCGAGCAGCGCGCAACTCATCGCGGAGCACTCGATGTGCCAGCCCGGCCGGCCCTCACCCCACGTCGAGGCCCATTTGGGCTCGTCGGGCTTCGAGCGCTTCCACAGCACGAAATCCAGCGGATCCTCCTTGGAACGGTCGATCTCGACGCGCTCCCCGGCACGCAGGTCGTCGAGCGATTTTCCCGACAGCTTGCCGTACCCGGGAAAGCGGCGCACCGCGAAATTCACGTCTCCCGAGGCTGCCTGGTAGGCCAGGCGCCTGGCCGCAAGGCGCTCGATCAATTCGATCATCTGCGGCACGTAGCGCGTGGCGCGCGGCTCGTGGTCTGGCTGTTCCACGCCGAGCGCCACGGCATCTTCGTTCATCGCACGGATGAAACGCTCGCTCAGAGTCTGCGGCGTTTCGCCGTTCTGCGCCGCGCGCTTGATGATCTTGTCGTCGATGTCGGTGATGTTGCGCACGTAGGTGACGCGGTAGCCGCTCACGCGTAGCCAGCGCTGCACCATGTCGAACACCACCAGGACGCGGGCGTGCCCGAGATGACAATAGTCGTACACGGTCATGCCGCAGACATACATGCGGACTTCGCCGGGGCGAATCGGCAGGAAATCCTGCTTGGCGCGCGCGAGCGTGTTGTAGATCTGCAGCATCAGGTGGGTTGAAACTGGACCGGCCGCCGGCTTGGTTGTGAAGGCGCGGGGCTTAGTCTAGAATGAGCAAGATTCCGTAGGGCCTTGAAAACTATAACACAATGCATGTTCCTGCCGTTCGCACACTAAGCCTAGCCGTGCTTGCGCTCGCAATCGCGCTGGCGCCGGCCGTGGGCCGCGCGGACGATCTCGCGGAAGCCGGCAAGCTCCTGAAGTCGGGCCAGCACCAACGAGCCATGGAGCGCGTCAACAAACTCCTCGCCGGCAAGCCGAAGGATCCGCAGGCGCGCTTCCTCAAGGGACTGATCTACACCGAGCAGGGCAATACCCGGGAAGCGATCGACATGTCCCGCAAGCTGACCGAGGACTACCCCGAACTGCCCGAGCCCTATAACAACCTGGCGGTCATCTACGCCTCCCAAGGACACTACGAGCAGGCACGGGCGTCGCTCGAGCAATCGATCCGCACGCATCCAAGCTACGCCACCGCGTACGAGAACCTGGGCGACGTTTATGCCAAGCTCGCCAGCGAGGCTTACGACAAGGCGCTGAAACTCGATTCCTCCAATTCCGGTGCGCAGAACAAGCTGGCGCTGGTGCGCAACTTGGTGGGCGGATCGCCGCATGCGGCTATGCCCGCCACGGCGATCGCGGCAGTGGAACCAACGCCGAATCCACCCGCGAAGCCCGCCGCAAGCAAGCCGACGCCCAAGGCACCGGCCACTGCCAGCGACGACCCCCTGGAGGCGGTGCGGGGCTGGGCGCAGGCGTGGTCGCGCAAGGACGTGGAAGCCTATCTGGGGTTCTATGACAAGGCGTTTCAGACGCCGGGCGGCGAGTCGAGGAGCGCCGAGCGCGGCTCGCTGTCGGCGGCGGTCGAGGCCTGGCGCCAGGACTGGGAAAGCCGCAATGCCGATCGATACCTCGCGCATTACTCGCCGCAGTTTCGCGCCGGCAGCCAGGACCTGGCCGCCTGGGCGACGCACAAGCGCGGCGTCAACGCCGCCAAGAGCTGGATCCAGGTGAAACTGGCGCAGGTATCGATGCTGCGCTACCCGAAGCAGATCGATTTCGTGGTGGTCAGTTTCGCGCAGGATTACCGTTCCAGCAATCTTTCCAACACCATGCGCAAGCTGCAGTACTGGCAGAAGGAAAGCGGCCGCTGGCGCATACTCTACGAAGGCGGCGCGTGAAACTTGATTTTCTGGACCTGTGGAAACCCCTGGTGATGCTGTCCGCGGCCGCCGCCACGCCCGGCGCGCTCGCCGCCGACCCGCAGGTGGACCTGAAAACCAGCGCCGGCACCATCCGCCTGGAGCTCTACCCGGCCAAGGCACCCAAGACCGTCGCGAACTTCCTGCAGTATGTCAGGGAAGATCACTACAACGGCACGGTGTTTCACCGCGTGATCCCGGGCTTCATGATCCAGGGCGGCGGCTTCGACCGCAGCTACCAGCAGAAGCCAACGCGCGAGCCGATCCCGAACGAGGCGAAAAACGGGTTGACCAACAATCTCGGCACGCTCGCCATGGCGCGCACCAACGCGCCGCACTCGGCTTCCGCGCAATTCTTCATTAACCTGAAGAATAACGATTTCCTGAATGCCGCATCGGCGCAGGACGGCTGGGGATATACGGTGTTCGGCAAGGTGGTGTCCGGGCTCGACGTGATGACGAGTATCGCCAAGACCCCAACCGGCCCAGGCGGCCCGTTCCCGACCGACGTGCCACGCCAGCCGATCGTCATCGAGTCGGCGACCGTCGTCGGCAAGTAGGGCCGGCGGCGTGCCCGCCACGCTGTTCGTTTCGGACCTGCATCTTTCGGGCGATCGCCCGGCAATCAGCGAGCGCTTCTTCGAGTTCCTGCGCGAGCGCGCGTCGCGCGCAGCGGCGCTGTATGTGCTGGGCGACCTGTTCGAGTACTGGATCGGTGACGACGAACTTGAGGACCAGACGGCCGACCCGCTGGCACGCAGGGTTGCGCAGGCGCTCGGCGCGCTCGCGCGCGGCGGCGTGCCGGTGGCGTTCATGCACGGCAACCGGGATTTCCTCGTCGGCGAGCGCTTCTGCGAGACGAGCGGCGCGCGGCTGCTGGCGGATCCCGCCGTGGAGAACATCGCGGGAACGCGGACCCTGCTGATGCACGGGGACACCCTGTGCACCGACGACCACGACTACCAGGCATGGCGCAAGGTCGCCCGCTCGCGCGAATGGCAGCGCGAGTTCCTGGCGAAACCCCTGCCCGAGCGGCGCAAGGCGCTGCAGGCGCTGCGCGAGAAAAGCAAGGAAGTGGTCGGCGCCAAGCCGGCCGAGATCATGGACGTGAACGATGGCGCAGTGCACGAGGCCCTGCGCGAGCACCGGCTCACGCGTCTGGTGCACGGCCACACCCACCGGCCGGCACGCCACGCGCTGGAGGTGGACGGGCGGCTGTGCGAGCGCTGGGTGCTGCCCGACTGGTACGAGCGCGGCGGCTATCTCTCGATCGACGACGCCGGGCCGCGGCTGGTTTCGTTCTGACATCAGGTGTACACTTCAGGTGTACCTACAGGAGAATGCAGCATGGACGTCGGCACCAAGGAACTTAGAAACCGCCTGAGCGAGATCCTCGACCGCGTCGCCCGTGGCGAGCGGATCCGGATCGTCCGACGCGGCAAGCCTGCTGCGGAGCTGCGGCCGCTCGAAGTCAAGGCGCGCGGGCTGCCCGACCTGAGCGTGTTCAGGGCGGGCATCAAGGCCAGGGGCAAGCCCACCAGCCAGCTGGTCATCGAGGAACGCCGCAAGGCCCGGTACTGACGCTTGTACCTGGATACCTCCGTACTGGGGGCGCTTTACATTCCCGAGGCGCTCTCCGCCGCGGCCGCCGCCGCGGTCGGCGCCGTTCCGCCCGCGATCTCGGCCCTGACCGAAGTCGAGTTCGCTTCCGTCGTCGCCCGCCGGTTGCGCGAGCGGACGATCCCGGCGGCCGACGGCGCGCTGGTGCTGCGGACCTTCGATGCTCACGTCGCCGACCACCGCTACAGGCGGCTGCCCGTCGTCGCGGAAACCTTCGTCGAGGCGGGCAGGCTGCTGCGCTCGGGCGCAGCGCCGCTCTCCACGCTCGATGCTCTCCACCTTGCCATCGCCACGTCGAACCGCGAGCCCCTGTGCACCGCGGACAGACAACTTGCCCGGGCCGCGGCGCGCCTTGGCGCCAAAGTCCACCTGATCCGGACCTAGAATTGACTCAGGCCCAAATGATCGTCGCTCGGTGCCGGCTCGGCCGAGCCATAGGGAGGTTTCGCGTCCCTGTGGGGATTCGAACCCCGGTTACTGCCATTAAAGGGCTACCTGACAACCCCGCGGAGACCCATTGGACGGGACGCGACACGTTCTAGGCAGCGCGCAGCCGGCGCCTGCCTAGCCAAGACCGCGCGCGAGATCCGTCTTCAGGTCCTCGACCGCCTCCAACCCTACTGCGACCCGGACCAACCCCTCGGTGATTCCGGCGGCGGCGCGCGCCTCGGGCGTGAT
Organism: Pseudomonadota bacterium; assembly: GCA_027624175.1. GTDB lineage: Bacteria > Pseudomonadota > Gammaproteobacteria > Burkholderiales > SG8-39 > JAABQT01. Next base: position 19,620 of record JAQBXT010000034.1, read on the forward strand.
GCGGCCGTGAGTCGTCGTTGCCGGATGGGTGATGGTGGTCTTCACGTCCCCTAGATTGCCGGTGATCGAGATCAACTCGGTCGAGTCGATCACCTTCCAGGCCGCCTCGCGGCCGCCTTCAACCTCGAACGACACGACGGCGCCGCCGGCGCGTTGCTGGCGCTTGGCCAGCGCATGCTGCGGGTGGGATTCGAGGCCCGGATAGTGTACGCGCGCCACGCGCGGGTGCTGCTCCAGCCAGCGGGCGAGCTCCAGGGCGCGCGCCGACTGTGCAAGCATGCGCAGCTCGAGCGTTTCCATGCCCTTCAGGATCACCCAGGCATTGAAGGGCGACAATGAAGGACCGGCGGTACGCAGGAAGCCGAACACGGCATCCATTGCCGGCCCCTTCGCCCCCAGCACCGCACCGCCGAGCACCCTGCCCTGCCCGTCCAGGTACTTGGTGGCGGAATGGATCACCAGGTGAGCGCCGAATTCGAGGGGGCGCTGCAGCGCTGGCGTGCACAAGGCGTTGTCCACCGCGAGCACCGCGCCGGCCTTTCTCGCCACTGCGGCAATCGCCGCTATATCAGCGATCTCGCCCAGCGGATTGGACGGCGTCTCGAGGATGAACAGCCTCGTGTTCGGCCGCAGCGCACGTTGCCACTCCTCGATCCTGGTCGGGCTTACGAAGGTGGTCTCGACGCCGAAGCGCGACAGAATGCTGGCGTACAGTTGCACCGTGGCGCCGAACACCGCGTTGGAGCAGACCACATGGTCGCCCGCCTTGAGCAGCGCCATCGAGGTGGCGAGGATCGCCGACATGCCCGAGGCGGTAGCCACGCAGGCTTCGGCCCCCTCGAGCGCCGCCAGGCGATCCTGGAACATGCTGACCGTCGGGTTGGTGAAGCGTGAATAGACAAAGCCGCCGTCGCCGCCGGTGAAGCGGGCCGCGGCCTGCGCGGCGTTTTCGAACACGAAGCTCGACGTGAGGAACAGGGCCTCGGAATGCTCCTGGAATTCGGTGCGTCGCTGCCCGGCGCGCACGCCCAGGGTGGATTGCTCGAACTGTTTTGCCATAAAAAAACCCGGTCCTTTCACTCACTAAGCGGACCGGGTTGCTTCGGCACGCTTTAGCTGTATTTTTAACGCGCCCGCAAGCTGTGGCTCAAATCGGCGCGAAATGCACTATACCAAATTCATTGCGCAGTGGCCAGATTGAGGTCGAGCTGGGCGCCCTCGCCCTCCTCGCCCGAGTCGCGCTCGGCGTCGCGCCGCGCCTCGATGGCGTGCAGGTAGTCGGTAGTCACATCGCCGGTAATGTACTGGCCGTCGAAGCAGGAGGTCTCGAAGCTCTTCAGTTTCGGGTTGACCTGCTGCACCGCCGCCTTCAGCGCGTCGAGCTCTTGGTAGATCAAGGCGTCGGCGCCGATCTCACGCGCGACCTCCTCCTCGCTGCGGTGTGCGGCGATCAACTCGGCGCGCGTAGGCATGTCGATGCCGTACACGTTCGGAAAGCGCACCGGCGGCGCCGCCGAGGCGAAGTACACCTTGCGCGCCCCTGCTTCGCGCGCCATCTGCACGATTTCGCGGCTGGTGGTGCCGCGCACGATCGAGTCGTCGACCAGCAGCACATTCTTGCCCTTGAATTCCATGCCGATGGTGTTCAGCTTCTGGCGCACCGAGCGCCGGCGCACCGCCTGCCCCGGCATCATGAAGGTGCGCCCGATATAGCGGTTCTTGACGAAGCCCTCCCGGTACGGCAACCCCAGGCCGAGAGCCAGCTGCAACGCCGAGGGGCGGCTGGAATCCGGGATCGGGATTACCACGTCGATGTCGAGGTGGCGGTAGCTGCTGCGGATCTTTTCCGCCAACTTCTCTCCCATCATCAGGCGCGCCTCGTAAACCGAGGCGCCGTCGATCACGGAATCGGGCCGTGCCAGGTAGACGAACTCGAAGATGCACGGATTGAGCGAGGTGTGCTGCGCGCACTGCTGGCTGTGGAAGTTTCCGTCCTCGTCGATGAACACTGCCTCGCCCGGCGCGACGTCGCGCAGCACGCTGAAGCCGAGCGCATCGACCGCCACCGATTCCGAAGCCACCATGTACTCGGTGCCATGCTCGGTCTCGTTGTAGCCGATCACCGCGGGGCGGATGCCGTAGGGGTCGCGGAACGCCAGCACCCCGTAGCCGGAAATCATGGCGATCACGGCATAGGCGCCGCGCACGCGCCGGTGCACGTTGGTCACCGCGCGGAAGATGGTCTGCGGGTCCAGGCGCAATCTCACCGACGCCTTCTCCAGCTCGTGCGCCAGCACGTTGAGCAGCACTTCCGAATCGGAATTGGTGTTGATGTGCCGCAGGTCCTGGCGGAACATCTCCTCCTTCAGCTGGTCCGAATTGGTCAGATTGCCGTTGTGGCCGAGGACGATGCCGAATGGCGAATTGACGTAAAACGGCTGCGATTCGGCCGAGTTGTGCGCGGAGCCGGCGGTGGGATAGCGGCAGTGGGCGATGCCGATATCCCCGGACAGTGAGCGCATGTTGCGCGTGCGGAACACGTCGCGCACCTGCCCGTTGCCCTTGTGCATGTGGAAGGATTTTCGTTCGGCGGTAACGATGCCGGCGGCCTCCTGGCCGCGGTGCTGCAGGAGCAGCAGCCCGTCATACAGCAGCTGGTTGACGGGCGAGCGAGCTACGATGCCGAGGATCCCGCACATGGGAGCCGCCTCGCGAAGTTGTTAAGGGTCAATGATAACGCAAGCGCAGCGCAAGCGGCCGCGGCAGCCACGGCTTGAACGCCAGCACCGCCTGGGTCAGCAATGGGCCGCTGATGGAATTTTGCCAACCCGGCTGGCGCGGCAACCCGGTGAGCCCCGCAATCACGGCGATCGCGAGCGCGATCATCAATGCGCGTGCCAACCCGAATACGCCGCCGAGCGAACGATCCAGGTCGCCCAGGCCCGCCACTTTGACCAGTTTCGACAGCATTCGCCCCAGCAGCGTGCACACGGCGAGAATCGCGATGAACACCAGAACGAACGCCACCAGTACCCGAATCTCAGGGGTCGGCAGTGCCTCGGGCAGCATGTCGCCCAGCGGACCCGCGAACAGGTTGGCTCCGAGGAACGCCAGCACCCATGCCGCGACCGAGATCACCTCGTGTACCAGCCCTTTCCAAACGCCCCAGAGTATGGACGCCAGGATGATCGTGAGCACCAGGTAGTCGAGCCAAGTCATGTCAGGACGCGGTCGCGACGTTGCCTGGCGAGAAGCCGAGCGACCGCAGCTGCTTGTGCGCCTTCTCCGCCGCGTCCTGGGTCGCGAACGGACCCGCGCGCACGCGCGTCACCGGGCCCTTCGCCGTGGCCAGGGATTCCGTGTAGTAAGGCAGCTTGGCCGCCTTGAGCTTCCCGATCACGTTGCCCGGATCCGCGTACACGCCCACGGGCACCATGAACCTTGCATTGGCCAGCGCAGCCTCGGCGCGCGCGCGCTCGGCCGCGGGCG
>JAQBXT010000108.1 GCA_027624175.1 Pseudomonadota bacterium
ATCAAGACACTCGCCGCCTCGGGCATCGGCGGCATCGGCGGCATCGGCAGGCTGCTCAAATTCGTCGAGGAGCAGGCGCCGCTGCGGCGTAATGTCACCACCGAAGACGTAGGCAACGCCGCCGCGTTTTTGCTCTCCGAGCTTTCCAGAGGCGTCACGGGCGAGGTTCTGCACGTGGATTCCGGTTTTCGCAATGTGCTCACAGGCATTCCAGAGGGACGAAACGGAACATGAAAAAAATCTTCGCCATGGCGTTCGCCGCACTCGCGTTCGGTGTGCAGGCCCAGGACTATCCCACGCGGCCGGTGACCATGATCGTGCCCTTCCCGCCGGGCGGCGTCGCCGACATCGTCGGCCGGCCGCTCGCCGCGTCGATGGAAAAAACGCTCGGGCAGCCGGTGATCATCGTCAACCGCGCCGGCGCCGGAGGCGCCATCGGCATGACCGCGGCAGCCCGGGCGGAGCCCGACGGCTACACCATCCTGATGGCGCTGTCGTCGATCTCGATCTTCCCGGTGTCCGATCCGCTCCAGGGCAAGCCCGCGCCCTACCAGATCTCGGATTTCATGCCGATCGCGCTGGTGACCTCGGACCCCACAGTGCTGGTGGTGCGCGCCGACAGTCCGTACAAGTCGGTGGCGGACCTGGTCGCCGCGGCCAAGGCCAATCCCGGCAAGATCAATTATTCGTCTTCGGGCATCTTCGGCACGCTGCACGTGGCGATGGAAATGTTCGCCAATTCGGCGGGCATCCAGTTGTTTCACGTGCCCTACCAAGGCGGCGGGCCGGCGGTGCGGGCGCTGCTCGGCGGTCAGGTGGAGGCGCTCGCCTCGGGGCCGGCCGCGGCGATCGGCCAGATCCAGGGCGGCAAGATGCGCGCGCTCGCGGGCTGGGGCGCCAAGCGGCTCGACCTGATGCCCGATCTGCCGACTTTCGGCGAGCTGGGCTACAAGGACGTCGAGTTCTACATCTGGTCGGCGGTGGTCGCGCCGGCGGCGATCCCGGCGAACGTGCAGCACCGACTGCGCGCAGCGGTGCGCGCCGCGGTCACCGATTCGCTGTTCGCGGGGGCGATGGCCAAGGTGCGCACGCCCGTCAGCTACCTCGATGCCCCGGAATTCAAGGATTTCTGGATCGCGGACGCCACACGCCTGAGGACGGCGGTGCAGAAAATCGGCAAGGCCGCCGGCAAGTAAACCCATGCAAGACACCGCACCGGTCTACCGCTTCGTCGACGAGCGCCTGGGCATCGAGCTGAAAAGCGCCGATGCCGACACCGAGCTTGCCAGCCTCGGCGTGGATTCGCTGTCGCTGCTCGAGCTGTTGTTCGAGATCGAGGAGAAATTCAGCGTCACGGTCGACCAGGATACCGCCCTGCCGAAAAAGTGCGGCGAGCTGGTGGCGCTGATCGAGCGCATCGCGGCCGAAAAGCCATGAGCGCACGGCGCGTCGCGGTCACCGGACTCGGCATGGTGAGTCCGGTGGGCGCCACTGCGCAGGCGTCTTTCGATGCGCTGCTTGCCGCGCACTCCGGGCTGCGCCTGTACACGCCGGCCGATGCGCCGCGGCCCCTCGCCATACCGGCCGGGGCCTGCGTGGATTTCGACCCGGCTGCCACAGTGGGGCGCGCGCGTGCCAACACCATGGACCGCTACAGCCAGCTCGGCGTGACCGCCGGCCTGGCCGCGTGGCGCGACGCCGGGCTTGCCGAAACCCCGGACGGGAACCGCGACGACTGGGGCGTCGCCTGGGGCACATCGCTCGGCGGCACGCTGACCTTCGAGCGCGGCCACCGCGAGCTGTTCCTTGCCGGCCGCGACCGCTTGCCGCCGCTGACCGTGGTGCAGGCGATGACCAACGCCTGTGCCGCGCACCTTGCGATCGGCTTTGGCCTGGGCGGCGCCTGCTCCACCTATTCCGTGGCCTGTGCCTCGGCGGCCATCGCCATCGGCGAGGGAATGCGCCGCGTGCGCTCGGGCAGCGCGCCGGTCGTGCTGGTGGGCGGCTCGGATGCGCCGCTCGCGTTCGGGGTGATCCGCGCCTGGTTGGCGTTGCAGGTGCTCGCCCCAGGAGACGAACAGACCGCGGCCAGCGCCTGCCGCCCGTTTCAGAGCGCGCGCGCCGGGCTGGTGCTCGCCGAGGGCGCTGCGGCGCTGGTGCTGGAGGATTGGGCGCGCGCCGAGCAGCGCGGGGCGCGCATCTATGCCGAGCTCGCCGGGTTCGGCGAGTCCTGCGATCGCAGCAACCTGGTGCGTCCGGACCGTGACGGCCAGATGCGTGCGATGCGCGCTGCGCTGGCCGATGCCGGCATGCAGCCGGCCCAGGTGGATTATGTGAATGCCCATGCCACCGGCACGCGCGAAGGCGACACGGTCGAAATTGCCGCGCTGACCGCAGCGCTGGGAGACCCTGCCGCGAGAGTCGCGGTGAGCGCGACCAAGTCGGCGCTCGGCCACCCGCTGGGTGCCGCGGGCGGGATCCAAGCGGTGGTGACAGTGCTCGCGCTGCATCAGGGCGCCATTCCGTCCACCCTGGGCGATGCGGCGGGGCTGGATCCGGATTGCGCGGGCGTCGCACACGTCATCGGCAGTGCACGCAAAGGCCAGCGGCTGCGTGCGGCCCTGTCCAATTCCTTCGCCTTCGGCGGCAGCAACGCGGTGCTGGCGTTCCGCGCCACCGCGTGATTGAACCCGGCGGGAGCAGCGACTAAACTGCCGGACGAGAAACCATGGCCAACATTCCCCTCAGCGCGCGCGCGATCATGCCGATCTCATTCCTCGGCCTGCAGGAACTGGCCGGGCTGATCACTGCCGAACTCAACCTCGACGTACCCCCCGGCGACATTGCGCCGGAAGCGCCGCTGTACGGAGAAGGCCTCGGCCTCGATTCCATCGACATCCTGGAACTGGCGCTGGTAGTGTCGCGGCGCTACGGCGTGCGCCTGCGTTCCGACCACGAGGACAACACGGTGATTTTCGGCTCCCTGGCCAACCTCGCCCGCTTCATCGCGCAGAACCGCACGAAGTGAAGCCGGCGCGCACCGGCCGCTGGCTCGCGCCGCTGATCGCGCTTGCGCTAGGCTACGCCTTGGTCGCGCACCTGTTCACCACCACATCGCAGCCGACCGCCCTGGGTGCCGCGGCGTCGACCGCGCCCTGGGCACTGCTGGCGCTGGTCGTCACCTGGCGCTCGGCCCACCGCGTGCTGGCGCTCGCCGGCTGCGCGCTGCTGGTGGCGCTGGCGTGGTATTTCTGGCCGTGGCTCGAGCGCAATACCGCGTGGGTGTACTACCTGCAGCACCTCGCCATGTTCCTCGCCCTGGGTGCCGCATTCGGCGTCAGCCTGCGCCCCGGGCAGGAGGCGCTGTGCACGCGCTTCGCGCGCGTGGTCGAGGGCACGCTGGGTCCGCAGGGCGAGACGTACTCCCGTCAGGTCACCGTGGCCTGGGCCCTGTTCTGTGCCACCATCGTCGCGGTCTCGACGCTGCTGTTCTTTTTCGCGCCGCGCGCGGCCTGGTCGATCTTTGCCAACCTGCTGACCCTGCCGCTGGTCGGCGCGATGTTCGTCGCAGAATCCATGGTGCGCGTGCGCGTTTGCCCGGAACTGGGCCACGGCGGCGTGCTGCGCGATGCGGTACG
>JAQBXT010000109.1 GCA_027624175.1 Pseudomonadota bacterium
GACGATCGGGATCCTGCCCTTGGCGTGGTCCACGGCGACGCGAATCAGCTCCTTGTGCTCGTCGAAGTCCACGGTGGGAGACTCGCCCGTAGTGCCGACGACGACGATGCCGTCGGTGCCTTCGGCGACGTGCCAGTCGATCAGCGCGCGAAAGCGCGCCATGTCGAGACGGCCGTCCTCTTGCATCGGCGTAACGATGGCGACCAGGCTTCCGGTGATCATGGCAGAGGCTCCTCGCGGCGAAGTGCCGCAATTTTATCTGTTTTCAAGGCCGTAGCGCGCACAGGCGCTGCACCTGCGCCGGTCTCGGCTGCACTGCGCTGCCCTGCTCGAAGGCGATGATCTGCAGACCGTGGAATGCATCCCACAGTTCCCCGGGACGCAACAGGAACGCAGGGTTGGAGGGCCTGCCGTAGCGTTCGTTCCCCAGCATGAACGTTTCGTAGATCAGCACGCCGCCGGGCGAAAGCGCGTCCATGAGCAACGGGTACAGCGGGCGATGCAGGTAGTTGGCGACGACGATGCCCGCGAAGCGCTCGCCGGCCAGCGGCCAGGGGCTGCCGTCTTCGAGGTCGGCGCGGATGAAGCGAGCAGATTCAAGGACCTGTGGGTCGCGATCCACTGCGGTCACGGAATAGCCGAGCGCCCCCAGGTACCGCGCATGCCGGCCGCCGCCGCAGGCAAGGTCCAGGACGCTTCCCGCCGGAATCAACGGCGCCCATCGCATGACCCAGGGCGATGGACGCGACAGAGCCTCGTGGCTAGCGGTAGACATCCCTGCGGTGGCCAATCCTGAAGACCGTCACCTCGCGGCGTTCATCGTCGACGGCGAAAACAATGCGGAAATTGCCCTGGCGCACTCTGTGCTGATCGGTGTAGCCGGCCAATTTCTCGGCGCCTGGAGGGCGCGGATGCGCCGACAGCGACTCGATGCGAGCCACGATGCGCTGGCGATCCGCCTTGCTGCCCAAAGACTCCAGTTCCTTGGCGGCGGAGGCCTTGATCAGCAGCCTATATCCGGCCACGCCGGCGCAGACCCTGCACGAAGCTTTCGAAAGAAAGGCTCTTCTCTTTCCTGCGCGCGGCAACGGTGGCAAGGTCCTCGGCATCTTCGGCGAGGACGACCTTCACTGCGTCATTGACCATGTCGGAAATCGACCGGTCGGCGGCCGCGGCCTTGAGGCGCAGAGCGCGGTGCACTTCGGCGTCGAAGTAGACGGTGGCGCGTTTGGCAGTGTGCATGGACGCCATTCTGACGCCATGACGTCATAGCGTCAAGTCGGCACGCGGCCGGCGCCGCCGGAAAGCGCGACAATGCCGGGCCGATCCACCCACCAAAGGCCAGAGCATGCCCACCGAAACCATCCGCTTCCCCGGCACCCACGGCGCGCAGATCGCCGCGCGACTGGACACGCCCGTGGACGCGCCGCGCGCCTACGCCCTGTTCGCGCACTGCTTCACCTGCTCGAAGGACAGCAAGGCCGCCGCTTACGTGGCACAGGCCCTCGCCGACCAAGGGGTGGCCACGCTGCGCTTCGATTTCTCCAGCCTGGAGTTCTCCGTGAACCTCGAGGATCTGCTGGCCGCCGCGGCCTGGCTGCGCGCGCAGCGCGCGGCACCGCAGATCCTCGCCGGGCACAGCCTGGGCGGCGCCGCGGTGCTCGCGGTGGCCGCGCGCATCCCCGAGGTACGCGCGGTCGCGACCCTGGGCGCGCCATTCGATCCGTCGCACGTGACACACCTGGTGTCGGTGGCGAAGGAAACGGACGCGAACCTGCAGGTAAGCATCGCCGGCCGGCAGTTTCAGGTGGCGAAGAGCTTCTTCGACGACCTCGCCGGCCAGAATGCCGCTGCAACCATCGCCGCGTTGCGCAAGCCCCTGCTGGTGTTCCATTCGCCGCGCGACACGATCGTCGACATCGAGAACGCGTCGAAGATCTTTCTCGCCGCCAAGCACCCGAAAAACTTCGTGTCACTGGATCGCGCCGACCACCTGCTCACGCAGAAGGACGACGCGCGCTACGCCGCCACCGTGCTGGCGGCATGGGCCTCGCGTTACCTTGAGCCGGAGGCGCAAGTACACGCAGCGGTGCCGGGCGTACGCGTCGCCGAAGCGGGCGAAGGCCGCTTTGCGCAGCTGGTCACCGCAGGCAAGCACCGGTTCCGCGCGGACGAGCCGGCGTCAGTGGGCGGCGACGACAGCGGCCCCGGGCCCTATGACCTGCTGCTCGCGGGACTGGGCGCGTGCACCTCGATGACGGTGCGCATGTATGCCGAGCAGAAAAAATGGCCGCTCGAGCGCGTGACCGTGGACCTGAAACACGACAAGGTGCACGCGAGCGATTGCGCCGACTGCGAAACACGCGAAGGGAAGATCGACAAGATCGAGCGCGTGCTCACGCTCGAAGGAAACCTGGACGAGGCGCAGCGCGCGCGGCTGCTGGAAATCGCCAACAAGTGCCCGGTGCACCGCACCCTGCACGCCGAAGTCTGGATCCCGACGCGGCTGGCTTAAAAGCCGCAGAACGCTGCAAAGGCGCTGGCGTAAGTCACCACCATGTCGGGGCGCAGGTAAGCGGCGAAGACCGCGGCGCAAGCGACCACCAGCAACGCGACGCCGGCCACTTTCCAGAGCATCAGGCCACCGCCGTCGCCGGTTGACGTTCCGCCAGCGGCTTCTCGTTCACCGGCAGGTTGACGAGGGCGGCGAATACGCCCAGTCCGACGGAGATTACGAACGCGCCGTTGTAGCTTCCGGTCTGATCGTACAGGTACCCCGCGAGCCACACGCCGATGAAGCTGCCGATCTGGTGGCCAAAGAACACCACGCCGGCGAGCAGGCCCATGTAGCGCACGCCGAAGATCTGCGCCACCAGCCCGTTGGTGAGCGGCACGGTGGACAGCCACAGGAAGCCGATGACCACCGCGAAGCTGTAGAGCGTCAGGGTGCTGAGCGGGAACGAGATCAGCATCAGGATGGCGATGGCGCGCAGCGTGTAGATGCCCGAGAGCAGGTACTTCTTGCTGTAGCGGCCGCCGAGCCAGCCCGAGACGAAAGAGCCAATCATGTTGCACAGCCCGATGAGCGCCAGCGCTGTCATCCCCTGCTCGGGCCGCAGGCCGTTGTCGGTGACGTACGAGGGCAGGTGCACGGTGAGCATGGCGATGTGGAAGCCGCACACGAAATAGCCCCAGAACAGCAGGTGAAAACCCCGCTCGCGCATCGCCTCGTGCAGCGCCGCGCCCAGCGACTGCTGCGGTCCGGCATGCGCCGGCGCCTTGCCGCGGAGGAAAAAGGCGAGCGGCACGATGAGCGCGGCAAGGACGGCGAGCGCGAGCAGCGCGTTGCGCCAGTCGACGCTCGAAATCAGCAGCTGGGTGATCGGCAGGATGGCGAACTGGCCGAAGGAACCGGCGGCGACCGCGATGCCGAGCGCCATGCTGCGCTTCTCGGGCGGCGTGACACGGCCGATCACCGCGAGCAGCACGGCGAAGGTGCTGCCGGACAGTGCCAGCCCGATGAGAAAGCCCGAGCCCACGTGCAACCCCAG
>JAQBXT010000110.1 GCA_027624175.1 Pseudomonadota bacterium
GCCAGCCGAAGGCGGTGGCCATGGCGATGCCGTAGGCCGGCGCGGCGGCGTAGCCGAGATAGCCGGCGATCCCGTGCCAGCTGAAGGCATAGCCCAGCCGGTTCTTGTGCACGCGCGCGTTGAGGATGGAGAAGTCCACCGGGTGGAACACGCTGTTGCCCAGGCCGCCCACCACCGCCGCGACCACCAGCATGGCAAAGTTCTGCGACAGGCCTGCGAGCAACGCGCCCGCCACTGCAAGCGCCAGTCCCGAGTACAGCACGCGGCGCGCGCCGTAGCGGTCCACCGCGAACCCGGCCAGCGTCTGGCAGATGCCGGAGACCGTGTAGTACAGCGCCACCGTGCCGCCGAGGGCCGTGTAGGACACGCCCAGATCGTCCTTGATCAGCGGGAACAGCACCGCGGTGGCGATCTGGAAGAAATGCGACAGGCCGTGGGCGAGCGCCACCAGCCCGATCACCTTCACGTCCTGGCACAGCGATTCAGCGGCAGCGCTCATGGATGAACTCCGTCAGCGCGGCGAGCGTCGCCGCCGGCTGGTCGCGAAACGGCGCGTGGCCGCAGTCCTTCAACTTCACCAGCTCGCAGGGGCCGCGCACGCCGCGCCGGATCGCCTCGAGCTGTGCCATGCTCCCGTATTCGTCGCCTTCTCCCTGGATCGCGAGCAGCGGGCAGCCGATGCCCGGCAGGTACTGCTCGATGTTCCATTGCAGAAACTCCGGATCGAGCCACACGTCGGCCCACAGGTAGAAAGTCCTGCGCGCGTCGCGATGGTACTTGCCGAGGCGCTCGGGGAGATCGGTCGTTTCGAATGCGCGCCTCGCCTGCTCGATGGAAGTGACGCAGATGGGTTCGACGAATACGTGCGGCGCCATCACCGCCACGCCGCGCACCGCGTGCCCGGCGCCGGCGTAGATCATGGCGATCGAAGCGCCGTCCGAGTGCCCGACGAGGATCGGTTGCTCCACGCGCAGCGCCTCGAGCAGCGGCGGCAGGAATTCGAGCGCCTCTTCGTGCATGAAGCGTACGCTGCGCCTTGGCTCGGCCAGCACTTCCGAGCCGCCGTAGCCGTAGCGGCTGTAGAGCAGCGCGCGGCAGCCCGTGGACTTGACCAGCGCCAGGGGAAACCCGCGCCACTGGCGGACCGAGCCCAGCCCCTCGTGCAGGAACACCAGCGTCGGCTTGCCCGGCTCCGCGGTGTCGAGCCACTCGTACTCGAGCGAGCGCCCGGCGCAGGTGATGAAAGGCATGGCCGCGACTTATAGCATGCAGGCGATAATCGCCGCCTATGCGTTTCACCGCCATCGCATGAAGGCGATCGCCTTCGACGCCGCCCTGCGCGCGCGGCTCGCCACCAACCTTTCGCGCCACGCGCCGGCGTCCTCGGCGCCGCGCGCCCTGAAGCGCGCGGCCGTATGCGTGCTGATGATCGGCGACGGGCGCGGCGAGGCCGCGTTCCTCCTCACGCGGCGCGCCGAGCGCCTGAGCGCGCATGCGGGCCAGTACGCGCTGCCCGGCGGACGCGTCGACGGCGGCGAGTCCGCGCTCGATGCCGCGCGCCGCGAAGCGCGCGAGGAGATCGGCCTCGCGCTCGCGCCGCAAGACTTCCTCGGCGCGCTCGACGAGTACCCGACGCGCTCGGGCTACCTCATCACGCCGCTCGTCGCCTGGGTGGCGGCCGGCGCGCGCCTGGCACCCAATCCCGCCGAGGTGGCGAAGGTCTATCGCGTGCCGCTCGCCGATCTCGGCCGGCCGGGCTCGCCGCAGTTCGTCTCCATCCCGGAGAGCGACCGCCCGGTGATCCGCTATCCGCTGCTCCGCACGCTGATCCATGCGCCGACCGCGGCGGTGCTGTACCAGTTCATGGAAGTCGCCGTCCTTGGCCGATCGACGCGTGTCGCGCATCTCGATCAACCGGTGTGGGCCTGGCGGTAGCGCGGGCTTGGCGGTAGGGTGGGCCAATGGCCCACCCTACAGCTCCATCGGCCGCCAGTAGCCCGTGAGCTCCAGGTAACCGCGGCCGACCTCGCTGCCCGCGCGCAGCGCCCGCACCGCGCCTTCCCAGTAGATGGTGCCGGCGCTGCGCCGGGCATCCAGCTCCTGGTCCTCCATCAGCGGCACCAGGTCGAACTCGCCCCGCGGCGTAGCGACGCGCATCTGCACCGGATACTCCACCCCGGTGCGCGGCGAGCGCCAGGTTCGCTGCGGCGTGAACGCCACGCCGGGCGGCGCAAAGTGCACGCCGCCCTCCCGGTCGCGGATGCGAAACGCGGTCAATGCGCTCCCGTCCTCGAAGTTGAGTCCGCACCAGTCCCAGCCCGAGGCTTCCGGCGCCAGGTAGCGGCTGGACCACTCGTGGTCCAGCCAGCCCGTGCCGCGCACCGGTTCGCCGTTCAGGCGGCCTGCCACCTCGAGCTGCGGCCGGCTGTAGTAGTAGCTCGCTTCTTCGACGCGATGGCCCTTGCGGCTGAATCCGCCTTTGCCCTGCAGCAGCGGAGCGCGCGGCGCCTTGAGCGAGAGCTCAAGCGCGAATTCACGCGCGGCAATCGTCACGCGGTAGGTATCCCCTTGCAACGTCATGCGCCAGTCATCGATCCACACGTCGGTCGATGGCGTGGCCGCCCCGGCCAGGCCGAAGGCCTCGCGCCCCGCGCGCTGGTCGTGGCGCAGGCGCCCGTGGCGCGGATCCGCGATCGCCGCATGCGCCAGCAGGAGTTGGCGCGGCGCGAAACGGCTCGGATTCGCGTCCTCGTGCGGCGGACGCGCGCGGAAAAACGTCACCTGGAATCCGACCGCATCCGCGCCGCGCTGCAGCCAGCCGGTTGCGTACCACCACTCGCTGCGGAAGTCCGGGTGCGCGCCATGGTCGCGCGGAAAGCGCAGCCGCGTGCCTCGCCTCACCGGCGGGTAGCTGACCGTGCCCGCCCTTGCGAGCGGTGCAGCAAGCAGGGCGAGGAGAAAGCTGCGCCTTCTCACCAGTCCTCCTTCACTGCGCGTACCGGCGCCATGCCCATCGCCTCGCGCCCCGAGACCCAGGCGGTGAGCATCGCCAGTCCGAGCAGGAGGACGGTGAGCGCGAACAGAAACCCGACCGGCGGATGCAGGTCCATGCTCCAGCTGAAGGACTGGCGGTTGACCACGTAGATCAGCACCAGGCTCATCGCCGCGCCCAGCACCAGCCCCGCCAGCGCCCCGAGCAGCGCAAGCAGCCCGCCCTCCGCGGCGAGCATGGCGCCGATCTCCCGGCGCGTCATGCCGAGGTGGCGCAGCACGCCGAATTCTCGGCGCCGCGCGAGCGCGATGGCACCCAGGCTGGAAGACAGGCCGAACAGGCCGACCAGCACCGCCACCGCCTCCAGAGCATAGGTGACGGCGAAACTGCGGTCGAAGATGGCAAGCGAAGCGGTGCGGATTTCGCCCGGCACGCTGAATTCGATGTGCTCGCCGCCGCGCAGGCGCCGGATGGCGCGCACCGCGTCCGCGGCCTGCA
>JAQBXT010000111.1 GCA_027624175.1 Pseudomonadota bacterium
CGGCGCCACGCGCTTGTGCCGGCGGCGCAGGCCGATCTACTCTACGGCTGGTACCTGGCGGGCTACCTGCACCTGGAGCGTGACCCTTGAGCGATGCGGCGCCGCAGGCGGAGTATCTGCAATTCGATACCGAGGCGGAATTCCAGAAATCCGTCGACCGGCTGCTGGCCGCGCCGGGCCGCGAGCTGCGTATTTTCGATCCGGACCTCTCGGCGCTGCGCCTGACTACCCTGGAGCGCGTCGAGCAGCTGCGCGCCTTCCTCGCCGCCAGCCGCACGCGGCGAATCTACATCGCCGTGCATGATCCCGATCACCTCAGCAAGTATTGCCCGCGCATGATGGCCCTGCTGGCGCGCTACGCGCATGCCATCCAGGTCAACCGCACGCACGAGGAGATCCGCAATCTGCAGGACAGTTTCCTGGTGCTCGACCAGAGCCACTACCTGCGCCGGCCGGTGGCGCAGCTGTTCCGCGGTGCGCTCGGCCTCAACGACGAAACGGAAGCGCTGGGCATGCGCGTGCGGTTCGCGGAGATCTGGTCGGCCTCGTTTCCCGGCCTGGCCGGCACCACCCTGGGGCTGTGAGCTCGGAACAGGGGAACCCAGGTTCCCCCGTGACCCCTTCCTAGTTCAACTCGCACCAGCCGCAGCCTTCTTCCTGGGTGGCGACACCGACCCAGTCCTCGGCGCAGTCCAGCGCCTGCGCCAGCGCCGCGCGCGCCAGCGTCATGGTGTTGTTCTGGTGCGAAAGGTGCGCCGCGATCACATGCTTGAGCCGCGAGCGATCGAGCGCGCCGAGCAACCGCGCGGCGGCGCCGTTGTCCAGATGGCCGAAGGGCCCGGAGATGCGCTCCTTCAACCACTTCGGGTAGTCGCCCGCCCACAACAGATCCAGGTCGTGGTTGGTCTCCAGCACCAGCGCGTCGCAACCCGAGAGCATCGTCTCGACGTGCGCGGTGGAAGTGCCCAGATCGGTGAGCACGCCGAGGCGCCGCGCGCCGTCGCCAAGCACGAACTGCACCGGCTCGCGCGCGTCGTGCGGCACCGTGAAGGGCCGCACCTCGAGCGCGCCGACGGCGAAGGGCTCGCGACCCTCGATCATGCGCAGTTCCACCCCGGCCGCGGATTTGCCCACCGCCTCCTGCGCGCGTCGCGTGCCGGGCGTCAGGTACACCGGCAAGCGGTGCTGCGCGCCGAACGGATAGGCGTGCCCGACGTGATCGTCGTGCTCGTGCGTGACGAGGATGCCCTGCAGGTCGCCGGCGGCGAGGCCCAGGCGCGCCAGGCGCCGCTCGGTCTCGCGCGGCGACAAGCCGCAATCGAGCAGCAGACGGCTGCCGTCCGCTTCGGCGACCAGGCAATTGCCCTTGCTGCCGCTGCCCAGCGAGGCGAAGCGCACTACTTCAGCTGCTCAAGCAGCAGGGTGAGAATGCGGTTCGACGTGGGCGAGCTTTCGGCGACGCCGTTCTTGTTGAGGACCTGCACGCGGCTCGCTTCGGCCGCGGGCGTGACCGCGACGCGGTACTGCTCGGGTTTCACCTTGGGCCCGTCGTCGCGCCAGAACGCCAGGCGCGACAGCAGCCCTTCTTCCTTCTTGCGCGCCAGACTGGCCTCGGGATCGGCGTAGCGCACGAAGTACACGCCATTCTGGCGGTCGCGATCCTCCACCGTAAAACCGACGCGGTCGAGCGCCAGGCCGACTCGCCGCCAGGCGCGGTCGAAGGGCTCGAGCACTTCCAGCAGTTCGGACCCATCGAGCCCCTTCTTCAAGTTGGCGCGTTGTGAGGGCGGCTGGGTGCCCGCAACCAATGCCTTGGCTTTCTCCTCCGGCGCACCCAACCGCACCATCAGCCGGCGCAGGAATTCTATTTCCAGCTCGGGATCGGCGGGCCGCGGCTGCCACTTGGTCTCCGTGCGCTCCTCGCTGACGTACACCTCCTGCACACCGCGGTGGCTGATGTAGATCTCGGTGCCGCCGTCGGGCGCACGCTCCAGGCGCGTGCGGTACTTGTCGCGCTCGGCGGTGGAGTACAGCGATTCGATCAGGAAGCCGAGCGTCCTGCGCACCAGGTCCTTGGGAATCATGGCGCGGTTCTCCGCCCAGTCGGTTTCCAACACGCCGGCTTCCGGCAGCTCGAGGCTGACGAGGAAGCCGTTCTCCTGCCAGAACTCCTTCACCTGCGGCCAGACTTTCTCCGGCGCCTCCTGCACCACCAGCCAGCGCTGGCTGCCGGCGCGCACGATGCGCATGCCATCGATCGCCGGCAGCAGCGACGTGCTGCCCGCGCTGGGTCGCTGCGCGCGGCCGGCCTGGTAGCCCGACAGCGTCGCAGTACCGCGCCCGCCTTCGGGCAGCTGGTAGCGATTGTCGCGCGAGGGCGCAGTCAGGTCGGGCGGAACGTCGAGCGGCGGCAGCTTGCCCGCCGACTTGTAGTCGATCTTGGATTCGAGAAGATTGCTGCTGCAGGCCCCAAGCAACGCCAGCGCCAGGATGAGGGGCGCAGCCCGCGTCCTCAAGCCCGCTTCTCCACCACGCGCAGGCCCGGGAGGGCGATGCCCGCCTCTGCCAGCGCCTCGCGCACGGTCTCGTGGCAGCGTTCCGCCAGCGGCGTGAGCGGCAAGCGCAGCCCAGGCTCGATGCGGCCCATCTGCGCCAGTGCCCACTTCACCGGGATCGGATTGGCCTCCACGAACAGGCGCTGGTGCAGGCCCAGCAGGCGCAGGTTGATGCCGCGCGCCTTCTTCACGTCGCCGACCAGTGCCGCCGCGCACATCTCGTGCATCAGGCGCGGCGCAACGTTGGCGGTGACCGAGATCACGCCGTGCCCGCCGAGCAGGATCAGCGCCAGCCCGGTGGCGTCTTCGCCGCTGTAGATGGCGAATTCGCGCGGCGCGCGCTTCACCAGGTCCGTGCCGCGCTCGATGTTCGCGGTCGCATCCTTGATGCCGATGATGCCCGGCAGCTGCGCGAGGCGCATCACGGTGTCGTTCTGCAGGTCGGCCACCGTGCGACCCGGAACGTTGTAGACGATCATCGGCAGCTCGACGCTCTCGGCAATCTTGCTGAAGTGCCGGTACAGGCCTTCCTGCGTCGGCTTGTTGTAATAGGGCACCACCGAAAGGCAGGCGGTGGCGCCGGCCTTTTTCGCCGACGCCGTGAGCTCGATCGCTTCGGCGGTCGAGTTGCCGCCGGTCCCGGCGACGATCGGGATCCTGCCCTTGGCGTGGTCCACGGCGACGCGGATCAGCTCCTTGTGCTCGTCGAAGTCCACGGTGGGCGATTCCCCCGTGGTACCGACGACGACAATGCCGTCGGTGCCCTCGGCGACGTGCCAGTCGATCAGCGCGCGAAAACGCGCCATGTCGAGGCGGCCGTCCTCTTGCATCGGCGTGACGATGGCGACCAGGCTTCCGGTGATCATGGCAGAGGCTCCTCGCGGCGAAGTGCCGCAATTTTATCTG
>JAQBXT010000112.1 GCA_027624175.1 Pseudomonadota bacterium
TGACGAGGTTCTTTTTCGCCATCGGCGCCAGGAGATCCAGGTCGCGCTCCACCAGCGCGGACTTGGTGACGATGGTGAGCGGGTGCTCGCATTCGGCCAGCACTTCCAGGATCTGGCGCGTGATGCCGTGCTTGCGCTCGGCGGGCTGATAGCAATCGGTATTGGCGCCGAGCGCAATGGGCGACACGGCATAGCCGCGCTTGGCCAGCTCGGCGCGCAGCAGCTGCGCCGCATTGGTCTTGGCGAACAGCCTGGTTTCGAAGTCCAGGCCCGGCGAGAGCTCGAGGTACGCATGGCTGGGGCGCGCATAGCAATAGATGCAGCCGTGTTCGCAGCCCCGGTAGGGATTGATCGACTGGTCGAAGGGGATGTCGGGCGAATCGTTGCGGGCGATGATGGAACGCGCGCGTTCGATGGTGATGGTGGTCTGCAGCGGTTCGAGCGGCTCGTCCTCGCGCGACCAGCCGTCGTCGAACGCAGCGCGCGCCTCGGTTTCGAAACGGCCCTGGATCTGCGAAAGCGCGCCGCGCTGGCGGTTCATTTCATTCTAGAATGGCCGGGTTCCCGATACTGTATACATGAACAGTACCCGCCGCAACGTCGGACTGCTGGCCGCCTGCCAGGCGTTGCTGATGACCAACAACGCCACGCTGATCGCGATCAACGGCCTCGCCGGGCTCGCGCTCGCGCCGCGCGCGGCGCTTGCCACGCTGCCGGTAACTTTCTGGGTCATCGGCGCGGCGCTGGCAACGATGCCGGCGTCGCTGCACATGAAGCGGGTGGGCCGCCAGCGCGGTTTCACCGCCGGCATCCTGTGGGGCATCGTCGGGGCGTTGATCTGCGCCGCGGCTGTCTGGCAGCAGAGCTTCTGGACACTGTGTTTCGGCACGCTGGTGTTCGGCGTATACAACGCCTACGGGCAGTACTACCGCTTCGCCGCCGCGGATGCGGCAGGCGCGGAGTTCAAGAGTACCGCGATCTCGCTGGTGCTCGCCGGCGGGCTGGTCGGCGGCATCCTCGGTCCGACCACCAGCCGCTACACCGTGGACCTGATGCAGCCGCGCTTCACCGGCGCCTACCTGGCGCTGATCGGCTTCGCGCTCGTCATCATGCTGCTGCTGCGTTTCATCCGCATTCCGATGCCCGACGCGAAGACCCGGGCGGCCCCCGGCAGGCCGCTCGCGGTGATCGCGGCGCAGCCGAAGTTCATCGTCGCCGTGATGTCGGGCGCCATCGGCTACGGCGTGATGAACTTCCTCATGACCTCGACGCCGATCGCCATGGGTGTGGGCGGGCATCCCTACGGCGACGCGGCCTTCGTCATCTCCTCGCACGTGATCGCCATGTTTGCGCCCTCGTTCGTCACCGGCCGGCTGATCAAGCGCCTGGGCGTGCTGACCGTGATGTTCACCGGCGCGCTCCTCAACTTCGCCGCCATCGGCATCGCGCTCTCGGGCATCGCGGTGGCGCACTTCTGGGGATCCCTGGCCCTGCTCGGCGTGGGCTGGAACTTTCTCTACATCGGTGGCACCACGCTGCTCACCGAGACCTACCGCCCCGAGGAAATGGCCAAGGCGCAAGGCGCGAACGAACAGGCGATTTTCATCATGATGGTGATCTCCTCGTTCACCTCGGGCGCCACCGTGACTGCCGCCGGCTGGGAGCGGGTGAACCTCTACGCCTTGCCGATGGTAGCGGTGGTGGCGGCCGCGATCCTGTGGTTCGGGATGCACGAGCGCGTGCGCAAGGCCGCCGCATGAGGCCCCCGGCCGCCGTCGGACAGCCGCTGGCGCAGGTGGATACGCCGGCGCTGATCCTCGATCTCGACGCATTCGAGCGCAACCTGAAAACGGTCGCCGACCTGGCGCGCGGGCGGGTGCGCGTGCGCGCGCATGCCAAGACCAGCAAATGCCCCGAGGTCGGCAAACGCCAGATGGCGCTCGGCGCGGTCGGCGTGTGCTGCCAGAAAGTCTCGGAGGCCGAAGCAATGGTCGAGGGCGGCATCGCCGACGTGCTCGTCTCCAACGAGGTGGTGGGCGAGGCCAAGATCGAGCGCCTGGCGCGGCTCGCCGCGCGCGCGCGCATCGGCGTGTGCGTGGACGATGCGGGCAACGCCCTGGCGCTGGAGGCGGCCGCGCGCCGTGCCGGCACCAAACTGGACGTGTACGTCGAGCTCGAAGTGGGCATGGGGCGCTGCGGGGTCGCACCCGGGGAATCGGCGCTGGCGCTCGCGCGCTCGGTGGCGGCCTGCGCGAACCTGCGCTTCGCCGGGCTGCAGGCCTACAACGGCCGCGCGCAGCACGTGCGATCCATGGCGGAGCGCGGCGCGCTCATCGGCAAGGCCGCCGCCGCGGTGCGCATGACGCGCGAAATGCTGGAGAAGAACGGCATCGCCTGCCCCATCGTCACGGGCGCGGGCAGCGGCACCTTCATGTTCGAGATCGAATCGGGCGCCTGGGACGAGATCCAGCCCGGATCCTACGCCTTCATGGACGCGGACTACGCGAAGAACGAGTGGGCGGCGCCGCTGCCGCGCTTCGAGCACGCGCTGTTTGTACTGACGACAGTGATGAGCCGCGCGCGTCCGGACCGCGCGATCGTCGACGCGGGGCTCAAGGCCTCGAGCGTCGACTCCGGCATGCCCGCGATTTGGCAGCGCCCCGGGCTCGCGTATACGCAGGCTTCCGACGAGCACGGGTTCGTCGCGATCGAGCCTGGCACCGCGGCGCCTGCGCTGGGCGAGAAGCTCCTGCTGGTGCCGGGGCACTGCGACCCGACCATCAACCTGTACGACTGGTACGTCTGCGTGCGGGGCGGCGTGGTGGAGGCGCTGTGGCCGATCACCGCAAGAGGGGCCCTGGCCTGAGCCGTCCGGCTCACGGTTGGGGGGTGGTGGCTTGCGCCTTCACCCTGACGTTCGTCGGCTTCGGCGTCGCTTACTCCTTTGCAGCCTTCTTCAAGGCCTTTCAGGCCGACTTCGGCGCGCCGCGCGCCCATGTGTCGCTCGTGTTCTCGCTGTGCGCGCTGCTCTGGTTTTCCTTCGGCGTGCCCGGCGGCATGCTTGCCGACCGCTTCGGGCCGCGCGGCGTGTGCCTGGCGGGCGCGCTGTGCATCGCCGCGGGCCTCGCTGCCGCGGCGCACGCGCCCTCGCTCTACGTGCTCTACGCCACCTACAGCATCGGCATCGGCGTCGGCATCGGCCTTTCCTACGTGCCCTCGGTCGCCGCTGTCCAGCACTGGTTCACCCACAACCGCGTGCTGGCCGGCGGCATCGCGGTGTCGGGCGTCGGCGCGGGCAACTTGTTCGTGCCGCCACTGGCCGCCTGGTGGATCGAACTGTGGGGCTGGCGCGGCGCCTACCTCGGGCTGATGGCCCTCACGCTGCTCGCGGCGGTGCCGGCGGCGCTGCTGCTCGGCGGGCGCGCCGCGACGCGCG
>JAQBXT010000035.1 GCA_027624175.1 Pseudomonadota bacterium
CGATTGATGGGCCGGCAGTGTTAGCTGCGGTCCACCGCTACCTGCACTGTGATAATTATAGGACAAGGCGCGCCTTAAAGCGTGGCCGGCGCCTGGTAATCGCCGCCCAGCGCAACCAGCCCCCAGGGCGCGGCCTGCGCGTCCCAACTGAAGGCGATGTGCCCCATGAGGGAGTGGGCGTCGCGGAACAGGCGCTGGATCGGGTAATGGTCGTAGATCCCCCGTGCCCCCGCCATGCCATGCAGGCTGTCGACCGCCTCGGTGCACAGCTGCACCGCATAGGCGACGTTGCGTTTGGCGCGCAGCTTTTCCTCCAGCGTCGGCGCGCGCCCCGCCTCGGCAATGCCCTGTGCCTCGAACAGATCCTTGCGCACGATCAGGCGCGCGGCGTCGATGCGCGCGCCGGCCGCGGCCACGCGCAGTTGCACCGCCTGGAACTCGCGCATGCGCGCCGCGGCATAGTTGGTGGTGCGGTCGCTGACCGCCACGGTGCTCAGCTCGAGCGCCGCCTGCGCGTTGCCGACCGCGGCGCCCGCAACGCAGTGCGAGCCGACGCCTGACAGTGGAATGCGATAGTGCGGGTGGGGATTGGACCTCGCACCCGGGAAATCCGCGCCGCCGCGCGCGAGGTACATGCACAGCGCCCGGTGCTCGGGCACGAACAGGTCCTTGACGCGCACCGATTTCGACCCGGTGCCGCGCATGCCGAGTACATGCCAGTCGTCGACGACCTCGAAGTCGCTGCGCGGCACCAGGCACATGCGGTGGTCGATCACCTGCTGGCCATCGCGCACGGTCACCGCCAGCATGTTCCACTGGCTGCCGTCGACGCCGCTGGAGAAATTCCAGTGTCCTTCGATCACGAACCCGCCCTCCGCGCGGCGTGCGCCTCCCTGGGGATACGCGATGCCCGAGGCAATCAGCGCGTCCGGATTCTCGCCCCACACCTCGGCCTGGGCGCGCTCGTCGTACAGCGCCAGCATCCAGTGGTGGATCGCCAGGTTGGCGCAACTCCAGGCAGTCGAAGCGCAGCCGCGCGCCAGCTCGGCCGGGATGTCGAACAACGCGACATAATCGAGTTCCATGCCGCCCCAGCGTTTGGGCTGGGAGCAGCGCAGCAGACCGCTGGCGTGCAGGTCGGCCTCGCTCTCGGGCAGCAGCGAACGCGCGTCCTCGGCGCGCGAGGCACGCTCGCGCAGCGCCGGCACCAGCGCGCGGGCACGCTCGATCGCCTGCTCGTAGGTCACGGCGGAAAAATCGGTCGCGCGTGACGCGGCCTTGGCCTGCTTGCGGGCGGACGGGGTGCTCAAGCCTGCTCCTCGACGCGCGCCATTTGCGCGTAGTCCTCGCCGCTCCACTCGGGCGCGTCGGTGATGCCGAAGAAGTTGAGCTCGATCATCAGCCCGTCCGGGTCGCGGATCATCAGCTGGTAGAGGTTGGACTCCGCGAGATAGCGGGGGCGGAATTCGAGACCGAGCCTCTGAAAGCGCGCAACAAATTCCTGCGGTTCGGTGGCAAGGAATGCGATGTGATCGACCACGCCGGTCTGGTCGGTGGCGGCGTTCTTCGGCGTGCCCAGGTAGTACTTCTCCTTGTTGGGAATATTGTGCGGGGCCATGTGCACCTGGATCTTGCCGCCCACCCCGAGCCAGTAACCCGGGAAGGGAAAGTCCGGCCGCGGCATTTCCTCGAAGCCGAGCACATCGACATAGAAGTTGCGCGTCGCCTTGAGGTCGTTGGCGCGCACGAAGTAGTGGTTGAGTTCGCTCAGCGGCATTTCTTGTCCTCCCGTCAGACCTTGCCGAGAGCCCTGAGTATGCGCTCTGGCGTGAACGGTTGCACGTTGACCCGCGCGCCGAGCGGGGCGAGCGCGTCGTTGATCGCGTTCATCACTGCGCCCGGCGCTCCGGCGGTTCCGGCCTCGCCGACGCCCTTGGCGCCCAGCTCCGACTGCCGGGTCGGCGTGCAGACGTGCGCGATTTCGATGTCGGGCGTGTCGCCGCTCATCGGCACCAGGTAATCGGCGAGCGAACCGTTGAGCAGCTGTCCCTCGGGGCTGTAGAGGCATTCCTCGAGCATCGCGCCGCCGATCCCCTGCACGACGCCGCCGCGGATCTGTTCGTCCACCAGCATCGGGTTGATCACCGTGCCGCAATCCTCGACCACCCAGTGCTTGAGCAGCTTGACGAATCCGGTGTCGGTATCCAGCTCCACGTACGAGGCCTGGATGCCATTGGTGAAGGTGAAACCGTACTCGCGCGGTGTGTAGTGGCGCGTCACGGTGAGCTCGGCCTGGAACTTGAGCGGCAGCGTGTCCGGACGGAAGTAGCCGATGCGCCCGACCTCCGCGAGCGGCATTTTCGTCTCGCCGGTTGCCTTGTCGCATACTGCGTCGGTACTGACGTCGAGCGCGTTCTTGTCGATGCTCAGCGCCGCGGCCGCGAGCTCGAGGATATTGGCGCGCAGCGCCTTGCCCGCCTGCAGCAGCGCCTCGCCGCCGATGCCGGCGCCGCGCGAGGCCCAGGTGCCGCCGCCGTAGGGCGTGGTGCCCGTGTCGCCGGTAATCACGCGCACCTTGTCGATCGACACGCCGACGGCCGTGGCGCAGATCTGCTGGAAAATGCCTTCGGTGCCCTGCCCCTGCTCCGTGACGCTCACCAGGCAGGTCACCATGCCGGTCGGTTCCAGTCGCACGGTGGCGCCGTCCTGCGCCGAGATGCGCGCTCCGCCGACGCCGTAGAAGGCCGGCGACGGATTGGTCACCTCGATCATCGCTGCCAGGCCGATACCGCGGTAGATCTTTTTCTCGCGCAGCCTTTTTTGCTCGGCGCGCAGGCCCTGGTAGTCCATCAGCGCGAGCAGTTTGTCGAGGCACTGGTGGTGCGAGAGCTGCTCGAACTTGAGGCCTGAAGGAAAGGTATACGGATAGGCGTCGTCCGCGATCAGGTTACGGCGCCGGAACTCGGCCGGATCGATGCCAAGTTTTTGCGCCGCGAGATCGACGATACCCTCGGTGATCGCCACTGCGATCGGGTGACCGACCGCGCGGTACTGGCAAGTGACGTTCTTGTTGGTGAACACCACATTGAGGCGCGCGCGGTAGTTCTTGTGTGCGTAGGGACCGCCGGTGAGGTTGACCACCTGGTTGCCCTCGATGCCGCTGGTACGCGGGTAAACCGAGTAAGGGCCGATGCCGGTGAGGTCGTCCAGGTCGAAGCCGATGATCTTTCCGTCTTTGGTACAGGCAAGGCGCACCTTTGCCTTGTGTTCGCGCGCATGAATGTCGGTGAGGAATGATTCAAGCCGGTCGGCGAGGAACTTCACCGGCCGGCGCAGCATCACCGAGATCGCCGCCGTCGCCATCTCGTCGGGGTAGACGTGCACCTTGATGCCGTAGGAGCCGCCGACGTCCTTGCAGATCACGCGCACGTTCGCTTCGGGGATGTTGAGGTGGCGCGAAAAGATGTCCTGCATCATGTGGGGCGCCTGCGTCGCCTGGTAGACGGTCAGGCTGTGCTCGCCGGCGTTGTAGTCGGCGAGGATCGCGCGCCCTTCGAGCGTCACGCCGGTGTGCCGGCCGAAACTGTAGGTCTCCTCGACCACCAGGTCGGCCTTGGCAAAGGCGTCCTCGAAACCCTCGGTGACGAAATCCCGCTTGAAGCAGATGTTGTCGCCGAGCTCGGGATGGATCACGCTGCGATTGGAGAGCGCGTCCTCCATGTCGGTGACCACCGGCAGCTCTTCCCATTCCGCCTCGACGTGCGCGAGCGCGTCCTCGCCCTGCGCGCGGCTTTCGGCGACGATCGCCGCCACGGCCTCACCCTGCCAGCAGGCGCGCTCGATCGCCACGGCATGCTGCGGGGGCGACTTGATGCCCTTCAGGTGCGCGAGCACCCCCACCCAGGGCGTGCAGTATTCGGCGATGGCGCGCCCGTCGAAAGCGGCGATCACACCGGGCTGGCGCGCCGCTGTCGTCAGGTCGAGTTTGCGGATGCGGGCGTGTGCGTAGGGGCTGCGAAAGAACACCACGTGCGCGAGACGGGGCAGCTTGAGGTCATCGGTATAGGTTCCGCGCCCTTGCAGCAAGCGCCTGGCGCCGGCGCGCGGCACGCTCAGGCCGATGTAGCCGGTCGCCGTCCTGGCATCCGCTGGCGCGCCGGGTTTCTCGGCGCGCGGCGCCAGCAGGTCGGGTCGCGTGCGGTCGTTCATGGCTGCGCTCCCTTGCGGCGCGTGACGATCACTTCCTCGATCGCGTCGATGATCGACTGGTAGCCGGTGCAGCGGCACAGATTGCCCGACATGAAGTCGCGGATCTCCTCGCGCGTGGCATCCGGTTGCGTCGCGACGAGCTCCTGCGCGGTCAGCAGCATGCCGGGGGTGCAAAACCCGCACTGCAGCGCATTGCGCTCGTGGAATTCCTGTTGCAGCGCTCCCAGTTCCCCGCTGTCGGTCAGCCCCTCGACCGTGTCGACCGAGCATCCATGCGCCTGGACGGCGAGCATCAGGCAGCCGCGCCGGATCTGTCCGTCGATGCGCACCGTGCACGCGCCGCACACGCCGTGCTCGCACGCCGTGTGCGAGCCGGTCAGGCCCAGCTCGTCGCGCAGGAAGTCGATCAGGTGCTGGCGCGGCTGCACGCGCCGCGTGACGGCTTTGCCGTTGACCGTGATGGTCGCTTCGAAGAATTCATCCAATGGCCGATCCTCCTGCTTCATGTCACGAGCGCCGCCAGCGCCCGGCCGAGCAGCACGCGCGCCAGGTGCAGTTTGGTGGCCGCCGAGTGGGTCAGGTCGGCCGCCGGTGACAGGTCCTGTTCAAGCGCCGCCTGTGCCGCCGCGATCGCTTCGGGCGTTGCGCGCTTGCCTTCGAGCTTCTCCATGGCGCCTGCCGCTGACACCGGCGCGTCACCGACACCGAGGTACACCAGGCGCAGCCGCGTCAAGGCGCCGCGTTCCAGCTGTGTATGTGCGGCAAGGCCGACGATGGCGTAGTCGCCCCGGCGCCGTACCAGTTCGAGGAAGGCGCTCCTGGTGTTCGCGCCGGCCACCGGCACCTCCACCGCGGTGATGATTTCGCGGGGCGCCAGTGCCGTGGTGAACAGCGACTTGAAAAATTTCGTGGCCGGGATGCGGCGTTCGCCCTTGGGCGAGGCGGCAACGATGTGTGCCTCGAGCGCCACGCAGCAGGCCGGCCATTCGGCGGCCGGGTCCGCCATCGCCAGCGAGCCGCCGATGGTGCCCGCATTGCGGATCGCAACATGCGCAATGTGCGGCGCCGCCTGCGACAGCAGCGGGGCGTGCTTTGCCACCAGCTCGGAGCGCTCGATCTCGCGGTGGCGCACCAGGGCGCCGATCGCCAGGTGATCGCCGCGCAGCTGGATGCCGTCGATGCCGGGAATCGCAGTCAGGTCGACCAGGATAGAGGGCGTCGCGAGCCGCATGTTCAGCGCCGCGATCAGGCTCTGGCCGCCGGCGAGCAGTTTGGCGCGATCGCCGTGACGCTCGAGCAGCGCAAACGCCTCCCGCAGCGAACCGGGTTTCGCATAGGCGAACGGTGCAGCCTTCACTGCGGGTCCCCTCCTCCGCGGCCAAGCGGGCCGCAAGCCAAGGATAACGCAGCGCACACGATGGCACCAAACGGTGTGTTCCGATAGCATCGGCACAGGGAGGAGGACGAGCTTGGGACCTTATCTGGTCGGGGTGGATATCGGCGGAACGTTCACCGATTGCGTGGTCCTCGACCGGCGCGGACGCATCACGGCGACCAAATCGCCCTCGACCCCGGGCAATTTCGCCGAAGGAATGCTCGCCGCGCTCGGCGTTGCCGCCGGCCGGCTCGGCCTGGAGTTCGGCGAATTCTGCGCCCGCATCTCGGTACTGACCCATGGCACCACGGTCGGCACCAATGCGCTGATCCAGAGGAAAGGCGCGAAGATCGGCCTGATCACCACGCTCGGCCACGAGGACGTGATCCACATCATGCGCGGCTCGCGCGGCGTCACCTCGCGCGAATTGCGCAAGGTGGTGCATTTCCCCGAAAGCCAGAAGCCGGTGCCGATCGTGCCCAAGCGCCTGATCGAGGGCATCTCGGAGCGCATCGACTGCTTCGGCGCAGTGGTCGTGCCGCTGAACGAAGAACAGGCGGAGGCTGCGATCCGGCGCCTGGTGGCGCAGGGCGTCGAGGCGATCGGGGTGTGCTTCCTCTGGTCGTTCCTGCACCCCGGGCACGAGATGCGGGTCAAGGCGATGATCCGGCGCATCGCACCCGGCGTGTTCGTGTCCTGTTCGGCGGACATTGCGCCCAAATGGGGGGAGTACGAGCGCACCACCGCCACCGCGCTGAACGCCTACATCGGCCCGTTGATGGCGCGTTACCTGAAGAACCTGGCCCAGCGCCTGAAGGGCGCGGGATACCGCCAGCCGCTGCAGATTGCCCAATGCGGCGGCGGTTCGATCTCGGTGGACAAGGCGATGGGCTCGCCGCTGCTGACGCTCGACTCCGGCCCGGTCTCGGGCGTCACCGGCTCGGTGTACCTGGGTGCGCTGATGGGCATCGACAACATTATCACCACCGACATGGGCGGCACGTCCTTCGACGTCGGCATCGTGCACGGCGGCCGGCCGCAGTACTCGTTCGTTTCCAACGTGGCGCAGTACGAGTATTTCCTGCCCAAGGTCGACATCCAGGCCATCGGTTCGGGCGGCGGTTCGATGGCACGCGTCGACCCGACCACCCGCACGCTGCAGGTCGGCCCGGAGTCGGCCGGCGCTGATCCTGGGCCGGTGTGCTACGGCAAGGGCGGCGAGCATCCCACGATCACGGACGCCGACGTGGTGCTCGGCTATCTCAACCCGGCTAATTTTCTCGGCGGGCGCATCAAGCTCGACCGCGCGAAGGCGGTGGCCGCGGTACAGAAGGTGGCCGACGGGCTGGGACTGTCGCTGCATCAGACCGCAAGCGGCATCGCGCGCGTGGCTGAATTCAAGATGGCCGACATCATCCGCAAGATGACCGTCGAGAAGGGATTCGACCCCCGCGAGTTCACCTTGTTCGCCTTTGGCGGCGCCGGCCCGGCGCATGCGGGCGTCTTCGGCGCCGAGCTGGGCGTGAAGAAGATCATCATCCCGCAAAAGGAGATCGCCTCCACCTGGTGCGCCTTCGGCGCCGCCTCCGCCGACATGCTGCACGTCTACGAACAGACCGACATCCAGGCGAGCCCGTTCGACGTGGCGCGCGTCAACCGCGCGCTCGAGCGGCTCGAGCGCGGCGCGCACGCGCAGCTGGAGCGGGACGGCATTGCACGCACGCGCCGCCGCCTCGCGTTCTCGCTCGACATGCGCCACCGCGGCCAGATCAACGAGGTCGAGGTGCTGCTGCCCGAGGGCCGGTTGAAGAAAGACTTCGGCGCCAAGCTGGCCGCGCGCTTCTATGCGCGCTACGAGCAGCTGTACGGCAAGGGTTCCTCTTACGGCGGCGCACGCCTGGAGCTGGTCACGCTGCGCCTGCGCGCGAGCGCCCCCACGCCGCGGCCGCAGCTGCGCCGCGCAAAGCTGCACGGCGCACGCGTTGCACCCGCCGCACTGCGCGGCAAGCGCGATATCTACTGGCCCGACGACAAGCGGGTGTCGCCCACGCCGATCTACGATGGCGCGCGGCTCAAGGCAGGCAACCGCATCGCCGGTCCGGCAGTCGTCGAAACCACCGACACCACGATCGTCGTCTATCCGGGCCGCAAGCTGCGCGTCGATGCCTTCGGCAATTTCGAGATGGAATTCAGCAAGTAGGAGCCGCCATGCCAAGAGTGAGTGAAATGAAGGGCGCCGCATTCGACGGCAAGGGCATGGGCTACGTGCCGCCGAAGATGCTCAAGATCTCGAAAAAACTCAAGCTGCACACCAGGCGTGCACGCCATATCGATCCGATCACCTACGAAGTGGTGCGCCACAGCCTGTGGCACGTGAACGAAGAGCACGGCGCCACCATCCAGCGCCTGTCGGGTTCGCCTGTGGCGATGTACGCGCTCGACCTGAATCCCTCGATCCTCGCCGAAGACGGCGAGTTCGTGTACTTCGGGCCTTACATGCAGTACATGTCCGGCGTCACCGACACGCAAGTGAAGTGGATCCTCGAGTACCGCAGCGACAACCCGGGCATCCGCGACGGCGACATGTTCCTCGCCAACGACCCCTGGGTCGGGGCGGCGCACCAGCAGGACGTGATGCTGATCTGCCCGGTGTTCTGGAAGGGCGAGCTGTTCTGCTGGGTGACCAACTGCCTGCACCAGTACGACATCGGCGGCATCACCCCCTCCTCCTTCTGCGGCTCGGCGGAAAACGCCTTCGAAGAGGGCATCCTCATCCCGCCGGTGAAGATCATCGAGAACAACGAAATCCGGCGCGACATCGAGGAACTCTACCTGCGCGCCTCGCGCAAGCCCGAGGCGGTGGCGCTCGATTTCCGCGCGCAGCTCGCCGGCAACATCACCGCGCGCGAGCGCGTGCTGGCGCTGATCCGGCGCTACGGCGACGCGGTGGTCAAGGGCGTGATGAAGAAG
Organism: Pseudomonadota bacterium; assembly: GCA_027624175.1. Lineage (GTDB taxonomy): Bacteria > Pseudomonadota > Gammaproteobacteria > Burkholderiales > SG8-39 > JAABQT01. The sequence goes on from JAQBXT010000035.1 coordinate 8,555, forward strand.
ATCATGGACAACGCAGAGATCGCGTTCCTCGACAAGCTCAAGCGACTGCCCGACGGCGTGTGGCGCGAACGCACCTACGTCGAATGCTGCCGCCCGGGAGACCGGCGCACGCACCGCGTATGCCTGGCGCTCACCAAGAAAGGCGACAAGCTCGTATTCGACAACGACGGCACCGCGCCGCAGGACGGGGCGATGAATGCCACCTACTCGGGCTGGCGCGGCTCGATCATGGTGGCGCTTAACCAGTTGCTGTGCTGGGACCAGTACTTCTGCATCGGCGGCGCGCTGCGCCACGTGGAGTTCGACCCCACCCCGGGCAGCTTCAATTGCGCAAATTTTCCCGCATCGGTGTCGACCGCGCCGGTGCAGGCGATGGAGATTTCTCTCTACCCGGCGTACAACGTGCTCTCCAAGATGATCCACAGCGACGACGAGATGCGCGGGGACATCATGTGCATCGGTGGCACCAGCCAGTGGCCGGCGACCATTTTCCGCGGCACCGACCAGTGGGGCGAGCCCTACGGCTACCTGCTGGTCGACCCGATCGGCGGTGCGATCGGCGCTTTTTCCAATGGCGACGGCATCAATACCGGCGGCCAGTCGCGCACACCGATCTGCAAGCTGCCCAACGTCGAGCACACCGAGCAGACCTTTCCGCTGCTGTTCCTGTACCGCAAGGAGATCGTCGACTCGGGCGGCGCCGGCAAATGGCGCGGCGGCATGTCAGCCGAATCCTGCTTCGTGCCGCACCGCACCGAGCGCGTGACGCACGACACGCTGTCCTCGGGCAACGCGACCCCCACCTCGCCCGGCATGATGGGCGGCTACCCGGGCAGCGTGAACATCTACAAGTTCCGCCGCGGCACGGACGTGAAACAGCGCATTGCCCGGCGCGACATGGTTGGCGACATTTCCCAGCTGCAGGGACGCGACGAGGTGCTGCAGCTGCGCCAGGAGGATTTCGTGCAGGAGGCCGACGATGCTTACGCCGTCACCTGGTCGGCCGCCGGCGGCTACGGCGATCCGTTCGAGCGCGACGCGCAGCGGGTGCGCGAGGATGTGGTCGAGAACTGCGCCGTGTCGCACGCGGCGGCGAAAGATATCTATGGCGTATTGATCGGGGAGGATGGCACGCTAGACCGCGCCGGGACCGAACGCCTGCGCGGCGCCCGGCGCGCCGCGCGCCGCAGGACGGACGGCTCGGTGAAGACGCTCGCCGGCAAGGTGGTGGCGCGTGCCACCGACAATCTCGATGTGCGCCGCGTCAACGGCAAGCTGCACTGCGCCTGTACCAAGTGCGCTGCCGATCTGGGCGTGTTAAAGGCGAACTACAAGGAGCAGTGCGTGCTCGAGGAGCGCGAAATCACGACGGCCAACCCGAACATCGGCGACTGGCGCCGCTATATCGACGACCGTCCGGTGTTCCGCCAGTTCTACTGCCCGGGTTGCGGCGCGCTGATCGAAAACGAGGTGGCGCGCGAGGGCGACCCGTTGTTGCGCGACATCGACCTGCACATCAAATGAGGACCTCTGCATGATCCAGGAATTGCGCATCGAGAACCGGATACTCGCGCCGACCGGCTACTCGAGCCTGCGCTGAACGCCGCACGCCGGGTTCCGGAGCGCAGGTGACCTTGACGGGCTCGCAGTTGCTGACGCGTGCGCTCCGCCAGGAAGGCGTGGACACCGTGTTCACGCTCGCGGGTGACCACATCCTGCCACTGCTCGACCTGCTGGCCGACGAAGGCTTCAGGCTGATCGATTGCCGCCACGAGCAGGCCGCGGTGCACATGGCCGATGCCTGGGCGCGCATGACCGGGCGGCTGGGCGTGTGCGCCTTCACCACGCCGGGGCACGCCAACGCCCTCCCCGGGCTGGTCAACGCGCTCGCCGCCGAAAGCCCGGTGCTCAACATTGCCGGTTCGGCGGACCTGCGCAACTACCACCGCGGCATCATGCAGGAGATCGACCAGGTGGGCCTGGCACGGCCGGCGACCAAGGGGGCCTGGCTGGTGCACGACGCACGGCGCATTCCGGACATGGTGGCCACGGCCGTGCGCACCGCGTTCGAAGGGCGGCGCGGCCCGGTGCACCTGACAGTGCCAGTCGATGTCCAGACGCAGCGCGTCGAGGAATCGGAAGTGCACTTCTACGATGCGGCCGCGTACCGGCCGCAGGCACCGCGCGTGGCGGCACCGCAGCAGATCGACGAGGCAATCCGGCTGTTGCGCGCGGCCGAGCGCCCGCTGGTCATCGCCGGCACGGCGGCGGCCTATGGCGCGTGGACCCCGGAGCTGCAGCGCTTCATCGAGGTCACCCGGCTGCCGCTGATGACCGAGGAAGCGGCGCGCGGCATCGTTTCCGACGAGCACCCTTACTGCCTTGGCTTCTTCGACCTGTCGCAGCATCAGCCGGCGAACCTGATCCGCGAGGCCGACGTGGTGCTGCTCCTCGGCAAGCTGCTCGATTTCACCGTCGGCTTCGGACTGCCGCCAATCGTGGCCGAGCGCGCCAAGGTGATCCAAATCGAACCCTCCGGGCTGCAGGCGGGGCGCAACCGGGGCGTTGACATCGCCATGGTCGGGGACGTCGGACCGATCGTCGCGCAGCTCGCCGAGCGCGCCGCATCGCACGAGTGGCACGAGCTGCCATGGCTCGCGCGCCTGCGCGAGGCGCGCGCGGCCGAGCGTGTGCGCATCGAGGCCTTCGCCCTGCCCGAGACGCCGCTGCGCTCGATGTTCGTGCACCGCACGCTCGCCGCGATGCTGCGCCCCGACGACGTGCTGGTGTTCGATGGCGGCGACTACGCCTACTACGGCCGCGCGTATCTGCCGGCGCGCATGCCGCGCTCGTGGTACTACCTGTCGAACCTTGGAATGCTCGGGCAGGCGCTGCCCGCGGCGATCGCCGCCAAGCTCGCCCAGCCCGGCAGTCGCGTGTTTTGCATCACCGGCGACGGCGCCTTCGGCTTCAACGCCATGGAGCTCGATACCGCGGTGCGCCATGGCCTCGACATCGTCGTGCTGCTCGGCAACGATGCGGCCTGGGGCATCGACAAGAATATCCAGCTGGGCCTGTATGGCAAAGCGGTGGTCACCGACCTCGCGCCCACGCGCTACGACCTGGTGGCCCAGGGTCTCGGCGCGCACGGCGAGCTGGTCGAGCGGCCCGAGCAGCTGGCGTCCGCGCTCGAGCGCGCCCTCGCCGCGGGCAAGCCGGCGCTGCTCAACATTGCCGTGCAGAGCCAGATCAGCATGAGGGCGCAGGGCATCGTCGACAGCAGGAAGAAGGGCGGCGCATTCTGAGATGACCGGGCGGCTGATCGTCTACGGCATCGGCGCCATCGGTGGCCAGGTCGCGGGAAGGCTGCACAGCGCGGGCCTGAAGGTGACGGCCGTGGAGCCGTGGGACGCGCAGCGCGAGGTGGTGGCGCGCGACGGGCTGCGCATCGCCAGGCTCGACGGCAGCGTGGAGCGCCACCGCCCGCCGGTCATCGCGCCGCACGCGCTCGAGGGACGCGTGGACCTGTGCCTGCTGGCGGTCAAGTCCTACGACACCGAAGCGGCGCTGCGCCGCGTGCTGCCGCACCTGGCGCCGGATGCGCTGGTCGTAAGCCTGCAGAATTCGATCAATGAGGAGTGGATCGCGCCGCTGGTCGGTGCCGGGCGCGTGCTGGGCGGCGTGGTACTGGTCAACGCGGTCTTGCTCGAGCCCGGGCTGATCACGGTCACGGCCTCCGTGAGTCGCGCCACCGCCGGCGCGCAGCTGCCGGGGGTCTACGTCGGCGAGTACCTGCGCCCGGCCGGCGATAACGCGCGGCGCGTAGCGCAACTGCTCGCGGCCGTCTGGCCCGCCGAGTCGATCGACGACCTGCTGCACGAGCGCTGGACGAAGATGGTGACCAACAGCGCGCTCAATCCCGTGTCCGGCCTCGGCGGCCTGGCATCGGCCGCGATGCTCTCGAGCGCCGCCGCGCGGCGCGCCATCATTGGCATCGCCGCCGAGGTGCTGCACGTGGCGGCGGCCGAAGGCCATCCGCTCGCGCGCGTGATGGGTGATTTCAGCGCCGAGGAGGTCTGTGCCGGAGCCTTGGGCACCTCGGATGCCTTCGATCGCGGGCTGGCCGCGCGCGCCGCGCGCGTGAGCGCGGATGCGGCGACTTCGCTGCTGCAGGACGTGCTGCGCGGGCGCCGCACCGAGGTCGACTACTTCAGCGGCATGGCGGCTCGCAAGGGGCGCGCACACCGCATCGCCACGCCCTGGTGCGACGCGGCGACCGCGCTGGTGCACGAGATCGAGGCAGGGCGGCGCGCGCCGGCGGCGGCGAACATCGACGAACTCGCTCGGCGCGTTGCGCGCTGCGCGTTGCGCTAAATCCCCAGGTAGTAGCGCTTCACCATGTCGTTGCCGCGCAGCTCGGCGGCACTGCGGCCTTCGAACGCGATCTCGCCGTGCACGATGATGTAGCCGCGGTCGGCAATCTTGATCGCCTGGTTGAAATTCTGCTCGGCCATCAGCACCGTGAGGTTGCGCCGCTCCTTCAACTCCTTGATCTTGGCGATCATGCGGTTGACCAGGATCGGCGCGAGACCGACCGAGGGCTCGTCCACCAGCAGGATGCGCGGCTCGGACATCAGCGCGCGCGCCACGGCCACCATCTGCTGCTCGCCGCCGCTCATGCTGCCGGCGAGCTGCCGGCGCCGCTCCCTGAGCGCCGGGAACACTTCGAGCACAAACTCCAGGTTCTCGGCGAGCTTGGCGCGCGCCGCGCTGCGGTAGGCGCCGAGCAGCAGGTTCTCCTCGACCGACAGCATCGGGAACAGGCGGCGGCCTTCGGGCACCAGCGCGATGCCCAGACCGACGATTTCCTGCGGGCTCTTGCCGGCGAGGTCGATGCGCTCGCCGTCGCGCTCGAAATGGATCTTGCCCGCGCTTGGCGGCACGATGCCCATCACGCACTTGAGGAGCGTGCTCTTGCCGTTGCCGTTCGAGCCGAGCAGCACCACCGATTCGCCGTCTTCGACGCTGATCGACACGCCGTGCAGCACGCGCACCGCGCCGTAGCCAGCCTCGAGGTCCTCGATCGCCAGCTTACTCGCCAAGGTAGGCTCGCTCCACGTCCGGGTTACTCACGATCTCGTCAGGCGTGCCTTCGGCGATCTTGTGGCCGGCATCGAGCACCACGATGCGCTGCGAGAATCGCATCACCGCACGCATGATGTGCTCGATCATGATTACCGCGACCCCGCGCTTGTTGAGCGCCAGCAGGATTTCCAGGATCTCGTCCACCTCGGCGCTCGACAGGCCTGCCATCGCCTCGTCCGAGACCAGCAGGCGCGGCTTGACGGCCAGCGCGCGCGCAAGCTCGAGCTTGCGCATGTCGACCTGAGTCAGGCCGGCCGAGTTGTGCTGCGCGCAGTGTTTGAGACCGATGCTTTCGAGCAGCTCCATGGCCTCGTCAATGATGTGTCGCTGCCCAGCGCGTGCACGCGCCGCGTACTCGAGCGGCACGCGCAGGTTTTCGAGCACCGTCATGCTCCTGAACGGCTTGGGAATCTGGAAACTGCGTGCCACGCCGAGGCGCGCCCGCCGGTGCGGCAGCATGCGCGTGATGTCCTGCCCGTCAAAGCGGATACCGCCCATGTCATTGAACAGCGCCCCCGAGATGCAGTTGATCATCGTGGTCTTGCCGGAGCCGTTCGGCCCGATCAGACCCAGGCGCTCGCCCGCGCCGACATGCAGATCGACATTGTCCAGCGCTACGAAGCCACCGAAGCGCTTGGTGAGCCCGCTGACCTGGAGCAGCGGCAGCGGTGCGCTCACGACTTGCGCCTCTGCCAGTGCTTCCTGACCAGCCCGACGATACCCTGCGGCGCCAGCGTGATGAACACCACCAGCATCACGCCGACGATCAGCACGTTCAGCTCGGAGGACACCGTAACCTTGACGATTTCCTGCATCGAACCGACCAGCAGCGCGCCGATCACCGGGCCGATCCAGTGTCCCGTGCCACCGATCATCGGCATGGCGATGGCGTTCACCGCGATGAACAGGTTGAATGCCGAAACCGGATCGACGAACGTGACGAAGTACGGGAATGGCGCGCCCGCGACGCCCATCATCGCGCCCATCACGGTGGTCGACACCAGTTTGAGCCTGAGCGTCGGCACCCCGGCGGACTCGGCGGCGACCTCGTCGTCGCGGATCGCTGCCAGTCCCCGGCCCAGGCGCGAGGAACTGAGCATCCTGGAGATCGCCACCGCCGCCAGGGTGAGCAGCAGCATCACCATGAACAGCATCTGGATATAGCTGTTGAACCAGAGGTGCTGGTCCGGCGTGAGCATGTACGCGCCCCTGGCGCCGCCGACGTAAGTCCAGTTGCTGATGAAGGTCTCGATGACGATCGCCATGGCCAGCGTGGCAATGGCGAAGTACACGCCCTTCAGACGCAGGGTCAGGTAGCCCAGGCCGAACCCGACCAGGCCGCCGACGGCGCCGCCGGCCAGGATCAGCAGCGGCAGGGGCAGGCCCAGCGCCTTGTTGAGCGCAACCGTGGTGTAGGCGCCCATGGCGAAGAACGCGGCACTGCCGAAATTGACGTAGCCGGTGAAGCCGCCGAGGATGTTCCACGCCACCGCCATCAGCGTGGCCTGCAGGATCAGGTAGAGCGCGTTGTAGTAATACTCGTTCTCCAGCACCGCGGTAAGCGCCAATCCCCCGGCGAGAATCGCGGCCAGCACGCCCCAGAATGCAGCCGATTTCATCTAGCGCCTGCCGAACAGCCCGGCGGGGCGTAGCGCGAGCGTCAGCGCCAGCAAGCCGAATGCGACCGCCGGGGACCACGACGGCCCGGCAAAGGTCGACACCATGCTCTCGACGATGCCGAGGATCAGCGCGGCGATGAACATGCCCGAGATGCTGCCCATGCCGCCGAGCACCACGATGGCGAAAGCACGCCCGATGTACAGCCGCCCCACCGACGGCTCGACCGGGCCGATGACAATGAGCAGCGATCCGGCAATCGCCGCGGTCGCGATGCCAAGGCCGAAGGCCCACTGCTTGATGCGTACCGGATCTGCGCCCATCAACTGGAGCGCCAGGCGATCCTGCGCCACCGCCTGGATGGCGCGCCCCATGAAGGTGTGCGACATGAACGTGTAGATGACTGCGGTCAGCGCGGTGGCCACTGCGAACGGCACCAGCATGCGAAACGGAAAATCGACGAAGCCGATGCGCCAGCTCTGACCGATGTAGTCGGCCTGCACCAGCCGGTAGTCGACCCCGTAGATCAGGATCAGCACCACCTCGATGATGAACATCACGCCGAAAAAGAACGCCAGCCCGGAGAGCGATTCCTGGCCGGTGCGCTCGAACGCGAGGAAATACACCCGGTAGATCAGCGCGCCGACGACGAAGAACGCGGGCGCTGCCAACAGGCCGACCAGCACGGGGTCGAAGCCAAAGCGGCTGTTCAGGATGTAGGCGATGTACGCACCGACAATGATGAACGCCGGGTGCGCGATGTTGACGATGTCGAGCTGGCCGAACACGATGGCCAGCCCGATCGCCACGGCGGCGTAGAAACCGCCGAGCAGTATTCCCGCGACGACGGCGTTCGCGAGGAGATCTGCGGAAAACACCGTCGCGCGAGTTCCCTACGGGCGCGCGCTATTGCTTGTAGGGGTAGACGAGATCCCCTGACTTCCACTCCTTCGGGTACAGGACGACGCGCTTGCCCGGTCCGGCAAACTGTTCCAGATTGTCCTTCTGCACATCGCGGAACTGTACCTGCAGCACGCGCGTCTTGGCCCACTCGCCGTTCTTGCCGAATTTCACCTTGCCGACCACGGTGTCGAAAGTGCTCTTTCTCATATGCGCGGCAAGCTTGCCCTGGTCGATCCCCTTGGTCGCCTCGACCGACTGGCCGAGGACCTGCAGGTAGGCGTAAGCAAAGGGCGGCAAATAGTGGCCGTAGGGATCCACACCCTTGCCCTTGGCGGCTTCCTGGTACTTGCCCAGGAATTCCTTTACCCCGGGGAAATCGAGCGTCGGCTCGGGCACCCAGAAGTCGTAGTTGACGATGCCGTTCAGCAGCGGCCCGAGGTTCTTCTGGATCGAAGCGAATTGCAGTCCGACCATGCCGCCGCCGAACAACTTGGCCTTCAGGCCGACTTCGTTGGCCGCCTTCACCATGCCGACCGAGTCCGGCGGGTAGGAGCCGACGAAAACGATGTCGGGATTGGTCGCCTGGATGGCACGCACGATCGGCGAGAAGTCGGTGGTGGGCGGCGGGTAGGTCTTGTCGTAGACGATCTTCAAGCCCGCCTTCTGCGCATTGGTGCGCGCGCCGGCCGCCGCGTTGAGCGCAAACTCGGCGTCCGCCGCGACGATCGCCACGGTTTTGGGCTTCGGATTCTGCGCCATGGCGAGTTCGAAGAACCCCTTCGACCAGTCGGTCAGCGGGCTCGGGCCGGCCGGCATGATCTGGAAGTAGCGGTCGTACTTGAACTGCTCGTTCGCCGCCAGCCCGAACAGCGACGGCAGCACCATCTTCTTGCGCATCACGATCGGCAGCGCCGGTGCAATCAGGTTGGTGCCGTAGGCGGAAACCAGCAGATCGACCTTGTCGACCTCGAGCAGCTTGGTATACAGGCCGGGGACGTTGGCCGGCTGCGTGGCGTCGTCGTAGTAGACGAATTCCACTTTCCTGCCGAGCAACCCGCCCTTCTTGTTCACGTCGTCGCGCCAGATCTCCATCCCGATCAGCGCGGCCTTGCCGGCGCCGGCGAGGCCGCCGGTCAGCGCCATGCTGAAGCCGATCTTGAGCGGCTCGGCCGCCTGTGTGGCCAGCGGCAGGAGTGATGCCGAAGCGGCCGCCAGTGCAAACGCGCCGGCACGCAGAAACGAGCGAGCATTGTCCATCCAGGAGTCCTCCTTTTTCAGTGCCTTCGGGAACGTCCTCTATTCAACTGCGGCGGGACGTTGGCAGAAGTGTAGTAGCAAACGGACGCCTTGTATACCGTCGGGCGCACCGCGGCGCACCCCTCAGCGATTCTGGGTCAGGTACCAGTCCAGGATCTTCTCGCCGGTCCACAGCAGCACCCCGGGCCTGGACTGGATATGTTCGTAGAGCTTCTCCAGCCAGCCAATGCGGTACGCCACGCCGGTGATATAGGGGTGGATGCTGATCGCCATCATGCGGGCGCTGTTCTCGCTTTCGGCATAAAGCTGGTCGAATTGCGCCGCGCCACGCTTGAGCATTTCCTCCGCACCGTGGTGCTGCAGCGCCATCATCGGGATATCGTTGACGTCGAGCGTATAGGGCACCGATACGATGTGGCCTTTCGAGGTGCGAATCTTCACCGGCTGGTCATCCAGCACCCAGTCGGCAACATACTCGATGCCCTCTTCATGCAGGATGTCGATAGTGTCGTAGGTCTCGGTAAGCCCGGGGCTTTCCCAGCCGCGTGGCGCCTTGCCGGTGAATTCCCGGATCGCGGCGATGGTGTCGCGAATCGCCTGGCGCTGGTCCTCGACATGGTGCATCGGTCGCTGGTGGAAGCCGTGCCCCATGAACTCCCACCCCGCGTCGCACGCGGCCTGGACCACGCGCGGGTAGCTCCTGATCGCCGACCCGTTCACCGCCATGGTCGGAGTCACCTTGCGGCGCGCGAGCAGGTCGACGAACCGCCAGAAACCCACGCGCATGCCGTACTCGTGCCAGGCCCAGTTCGGCAGGTCGGGCTGCAGCGGCTGGCCCATCGGCGGCGGCAGCACGGTGCGCGGCATGTTGCGCTCGATCGACCACTCTTCGACGTTCACGATGGTCCACACCACCATGCGCGCGCCGCCCGGAAGCTTGAGCGGCGCGCGGTCGACGATCGCCGAGTACGGCACGCGCTCGCGCGGCAGTTTTCCCTGCATCATCCTCGGCGTCCCGCAATCGCGCGGTTGAGCGCCGGCATCACCTTCCCGGCCATCAGCTCCATCGAGCGCCGCGCGAGCTTTGCGTCCGCCCAGTCGATGCCGCAGTAGAGCAGCGTGCCGAAATCGCCCGTGGTTTCGCGAAACGCCATCAGGTCCTCGACCACCTTGTCCGGCGTGCCTGAGATCACCAGGCTCTCGACCACACGCTCCAGCGTCACCTCGGCATCCGGCGTGTCTTTCGTGGGTTTGAACAGGTTGATGCGCCCCGCGCGCACCAGCTTGAAGAACAGCTGCTGGTAGTAGAACCGGTAGGGACTGTTCGCGCCGTAGCCGTACTCGCGCGCCGTGGCGGCGTCATCAGCGACGAACACGGTCTTGGCGACGCGCCAGTTTGCCGGCTCGGCCTGGCGCCCGGCGGCGGCACAGCCCTCGGCGTACTTGCCCCAGTGCGATTTGACCCACTGCGGCAGCAGGAAGTTCGCCGAGATCGGATCCCAGCCGCGCTTCGCCGCTTCCGTGACCCCGCCCGAGAACGGTTCCACCGCGGTAACGACGATTGGCGGGTGCGGTTTCTGGTACGGCTTGGGGACGATGCCCTGGCCGATGTCCGGGATCATCGTCTTTTCGGTCGAGATATTCCAGAACTGGCCGCGGATGTTGTACGGCGGTTCTCCCGTCCAGATCGCGATCATGTGGTTAATGCACTCGACGAACATCGCCTTGCGGTCCTTGCCCATGGTCTCGAACGCTTCCCAGTCCGACGGCAGCCCGCCGGGACTGATGCCGACGATCAGCCGGCCCTCGAGCAGGTTGTCAAGCATCGACACCGTGGCCGCGAGCTGCAACGGGTGTCCATTGGGGAGATTGAGCGTGCCGGTGCCGAGCCTGATGTTCTTCGTTTCGTGCGCGAGGCTGGCGAGGAAGGCGGCGCAATTGGTGACCGACTCGGCGATGTCGGTGAGGTGCTCGCCGACGAAGGCCTCGCAGTAGCCCAGGCGATCCGCGAGCAGAATCGCTTCGCGGTCCTCCTTGAGCGTTTCGACGTAGGCGCGCTGCGGCGGATGCAGCGGCATGGTGAAGTAACCGAGCTTCAAAGCACCCCCCCCCGTTTTTCCTGTTTTGCCGATGATAAGCTAGCGACGCGACCGTGTCGAAGGCGCGGCGCCGCCACCAGGAGGGCAAAATGGATTATCGCGAAACATTGCCGCGCATCCGCGTCTCGCGCAAGAACATGCTCAAACGCGTCGCGCGCTTCGGTCGACTGAAAGGCTCCGACGGCGGGCTGCCCGACAGCCGCTTTCCGGGGTGCGAACGGATTCTCTACAACGTGATCGGTTTCCAGCCACCGAAAAACGAGAACCAGGGCGGCGTCACTTCACCAGTCGGCGACCAGGCCTCGCGCCTGGCCGCGATCAAGATCTCGGAAGGCTTCAACCTGGGCTACTGCCGCGCGCTCCCGGGGCGTGGGCCGATGTTCCACAATCACGATACCAATGAGACGTTCATCGCCATGACCGGCACGTGGCGCGCGAGCTGGGAGAATCCCAAAGGCCGCATCGAGCATGTGGATCTCAAGCCGCTCGACGTGGTTTCATTCCCGCCGGGCGTTGCGCGGCGCTTCATGAACGTGACCCGCGGCGCGAAGAGAAAATACTCGACCTTGATGTTCGTCATCGGCGGCGACGCGCCGCTCGCGGAATTCACCGCCGAGTCAGTACGCGAGCTTGCTGCAAAAGGCTATTGGCTGCCGGAGGCGGCGGCGACGCGGCCGCGCCGCGTGGGAAAGCGTCGCGCCACCTAGGGGCGCGCGATTCCCAGCGGCGGCGGCGCCAGTTCCACGATGCGATCGAGCAGGCGCTCGTACTCGTCGCCGGACTCGATGCCCGCCAGCGGATCGTGTTGGGCGGCCCATTGCGCGTTCAGCTCGGCCCACTCCGCGTCGCCAAGCACGCGGCTTGCGATCGGCATGAGTTCCTGCTCCTCCATGCGCAAATGCTCGCGATAGCCTGCCACGAAGCGGGCCGTCGCCTGCTGCAGTGCCTCGAGCTCGGTCGCGCCGCCCTGCTCATAGCGCAGCAGCGCCTGTTCGAGGGCACGGATCGCCTGTTCGCCCGCTTCGTGCTCGCGCGAAAGGGTTTCGAGCACCTGGTCCGCATCGTGCGTGTGCCGGCGGACCGCGGCGAACAGGTACATTTCTTCCTTCGGGTGGTGCACCCGCTCCGGAAAGACGTCAAGGTAGTACAGCATCGCGCGCAGCAGCCTCGGATCCGGGCGCTGCCCATGCGCCCGCGCGTCGCCCATCACCCTGCTCATGGTGTGCAGCACAGCCGCGATCGAGCGATGCTCGTTCCACAGCGCGTCGAGAAGTGTTTTCATGGGCTATGCCCCCGGCAGCAATTGGGTTCATGGTCGCCTGCGCCCCGCATTGAGGATTTGATCGAAATCAAACTGGAGGCATCAGGGTGCTGAACGTTGCCGTCGTGGGTCTGGGGTGGTGGGGCCGCATCATCGTACAGCGCCTGCGCGGCCACCCGGGCCTGCAGGTGGTGATGGGCGTGGACCTTGCCCCCGGACCCCAGGCGGCCTTTGCGCGCGAGCACGGCATCGAGCTGTGCGGCCGCCTCGAGGACGCGCTCGCCGATCCGCGCATCGAGGCGGTAATCCTGTGCACACCCCACTCGCAGCACTGCGCCCAGATCGTCGCCGCAGCGCGTGCGCGCAGGCACGTATTCTGCGAAAAGCCGCTGTGCCTCACGCGCACCGAGGTGCTCGAGGCAGTGGGCGCGTGTGACGCCCAGGGCGTTGCGCTCGCCGTTGGCCACGAGCGGCGCTTCGAACCGCCGATCGAGGACCTGTACAGCACCCTGCACGCGGGGACGCTTGGCAGGCCGCTGCAGGTCGAGGCAAATTTCAGCCAGGACAAGTTTCTCGCACTCGAGCCTTCCAACTGGCGGCTTTCGGCGCGTGAGGCGCCGGCCGGCCCGCTCACTGCCACCGGGATCCACCTGCTGGATCTCTCGATCGGCGTGTTCGGGCCCGCCGCAAGCGCCTACGCCAGCGTGCGCCAGCTCGGCAGTCAGCTCGCGAATGGCGACACGCTCGCCGTGCTGCTCGGCTTTCACAGTGGCGGCCATGCGCTGATCAGTGCGATCCTCGCCACGCCATTCGTCGGACGCTTTGCGGTGTACGGCAGCCAGGGCTGGATCGAGGTGCGCGACAAGAACCACCCCGAGGCGCCGGAGGGCTGGGCAGTGACGACCTGCCTGCGCGGCGAGCGCGCGCAGACGAAGAACTATCCGCCCGCGCCGGCGGTCGTTGCGAACCTGGAAGCCTTTGCCGAA
>JAQBXT010000036.1 GCA_027624175.1 Pseudomonadota bacterium
AGGTTCCAGCCGCCGTCGCGGCGCGCGTCCGAGAGCCGCCGCCGCGGCCGCCGCGGCCGCCGCGGCCGCCGAACAGGTCGTTCAGGCGGCGGTTGAAATTGCGCCACAGCTCGTCGAGGTCGGGCGGGCCCTGGCGGCCGCCGGGACCGCGGTTTCCACCCTGGCGTCCCCAGTTCGGGTCGTTCAGCGACATTGCAAAGTGATTGGTTCCGGAGAAGAGGTGCGGCCTGGCCGCGTCTGCGCCGCTTCGGCAATCGCGCCCCGCAAATCGGCGAGGCCGGCGCCGGTGCGCGCGCTCATGAATACGCGGCGAATCCTACCATACTCATCGCGCTCCACGCCCGGTTGCAGGCCGGAGACATCGGCCTTGTTCCAAACCAGAACCTGCGGGATCTCGCCGGCGCCGATCTCCGCCAGCACCTTGTCCACGTCCGCTGCCTGCTGCTCGCGCGTGCTCGCCGCGCTGTCCACCACGTGCAGCAGGAGATCGGCGCGCACGGTCTCCTCCAGCGTGGCACGGAACGCCGCCACCAGCCCGTGCGGCAGGTCGCGGATGAAGCCGACCGTGTCGGAGACGACGACGTTGCCCGCCTGCGGCAGCCAGATGCGGCGCGTGGTGGTGTCGAGCGTGGCGAACAGCTGGTCCGCCTCGCGCGCCTTGGCATGCGCCAGCGCGTTGAACAGCGTCGACTTGCCGGCGTTGGTGTAGCCCACCAGCGATACCGAGAGTACGTCGCCGCGCGCGCGCGCGCGGCGCTGCACGCCGCGGCGGTGACGGAACTGCTCGAGCTTGCCCTTGAGCGTGCGCATGCGGTCGGCGATCATGCGCCGGTCGAGCTCGATCTGCTGCTCGCCGGGGCCGCCGGTCTTGCCCAGGCCGCCGCGCTGGCGCTCCAGGTGGGTCCAGCCGCGCACCAGGCGCGTCGACAGGCGCTCCAGTTGCGCCAGTTCCACCTGTACCTTGCCCTCGTTGGTCTTCGCGCGCTGCGCGAAAATCGTCAGGATCAGTTCGGTGCGGTCGAGCACCGTGCGGCCGAGTTCCTTCTCGAGGTTGCGCTGCTGCGCGGGCGACAGGGCATGATTGAAGATTACGGTGCCGGCGTTCAAGGCCTCGGCGGCAAGACCGATCTCCTGCACCTTGCCGCTGCCGGCGTAGAACTTCGGATCGGGCCGCTGGCGCCTGCCGCCGACGGTCACGTGGCGGCCCACGCCGGCGCTGTCGGCCAGCCGCGCAAGCTCTGCGGCGGCGTCCTCCTGAGCCGCGTCGCCGAAATCCAGGCTGACCAGTACCGCCGCCTGGTTGTCGGGCGCCGCCGCGGGGATCAAGCGTCCTTTTCGGGTTCGGCGCCGACGCTGACGGCGCGCGAGGGCACCACCGTGGAGATGGCGTGCTTGTAGACCATCTGCGTGACGGAGTTGCGCAGCAGCACCACGTACTGATCGAAGGATTCGATCTGCCCCTGCAGCTTGATGCCGTTCACCAGGTAAATCGACACGGGAACATGTTCTTTGCGCAGGGTATTCAGGAACGGGTCTTGTAGCAGCTGCCCCTTGTTGCTCATGTTATTGCCTCACTTGCGTGGGGTGGTTCAATACTCTAATAGATTCCGCGGGCGTTTTCTATACCGGCGTGGTGGGTGGCGTCACGTCGCCGCACTGCGCGCGGTGCCGCAGCGCGTGATCCATCAGCACGCAGGCGAGCATCGCTTCTGCGATCGGCGTGGCGCGAATGCCGACGCAGGGGTCGTGGCGCCCCGTGGTCTCGACGCTGGCGGCCTTGCCCTCGACATCGATCGTGCGGCGCGGCAGGCGGATGCTGGAGGTGGGCTTGAGCGCGATCGACACGGTGACGTCCTGGCCGCTCGAGATGCCGCCGAGCACGCCGCCATTGTTATTGGAGAGGAAACCCTGCGGAGTCATCTCGTCGCCGTGCTCGCTGCCTTGTTGCTCGACCGCGGCAAAGCCGGCGCCGATCTCCACGCCCTTCACCGCGTTGATCGACATCATGGCCGCGGCGATGTCGGCATCCAGGCGCCCGTAGACCGGCTCGCCCCAGCCCACCGGCACGCCCTGCGCCACGACGTTGACGCGCGCGCCGCAGGAATCGCCGCTCGCGCGCAACCGGTCCATGTACTGTTCCAGTGCCGCAACCGCGCCGGCGTCCGGGGCGAAGAACGGGTTGGTGTTCACGGCCTGCCAGTCCTTGAAGGCGATTCTGTGTGGACCGAGTTGCGCCAGGTAACCGCGCACCGTCACACCGTAGCGCCCGGCCAGCCACTTCTTGGCGATGGCGCCGGCGGCCACGCGCACCACCGTCTCGCGCGCGGACGCCCGGCCGCCGCCGCGCGCGTCGCGCAGGCCATACTTCTGCCAATACGTATAGTCGGCGTGCCCGGGACGGAACTTGCGCGCGATCTCCGCGTAGTCCTTGGAGCGCTGGTCTTCATTCCTGACGAGAAACCCGATCGCGGTACCGGTGGTCCGCCCCTCAAAAATCCCGGACAGGATCTCCACCGTGTCGGTTTCGCGCCGCTGCGTGACGTGGCGCGAGCTGCCGGGCTTGCGCCGGTCGAGCTCCTGCTGCAGGTCCGCGGCCGACAGCTCGAGCCCGGGCGGGCAGCCGTCCACCACGCCGCCGTAGGCGGGACCGTGCGACTCGCCGAACGAGGTGACGCAATACAGCGTGCCGAAAGTATTGCCGGACATGCAAACGATTCTACACGCGGCCCTCGAAGAAGCGCCGCGTCTCGAACACGCCCGCCGCCAGCCCTTTGCCGTTGCGGCGCAGGCTGCGCTTGAGCACGAAATCGAACAGCAGCGGATTGTGCCTGCGGATCTCGGTCAGCACCGGCGCCGCCGCGGCCGCGAGCAATCCCAGGGACACGATGTAGTCCACCGAGAAGATGGGCATCAGCCCCGGCAATGGATAGTCCGAGCCGTTGAGCAGCCGCGCGTGCCAGTCTTCGCGCTCGATCACCCGCGCCAACGCCCCGCCCGCGCGATTGACCTGCGTTATCGCCGAGATGTCGCCATACACGCGTGCCGCGTAGCGCGTTTCATCCATCAGCCGGCCGAACAGCTCGAAGCTGTCGACGAGCGGGCCGCTGGCGCCTTTGTCCAGGTCGTGGTCCTGCCCCATCGAGGCGCAATGCGCCACCACCACGCGCACCCCCGCGTCCAGCGCGCGGCGAAGCCGCAGCGGGTTGCCGTAGTCCTGGACGTCGGTGCCCATCACCGCCCGCTCCAGCCCCGCATGCGAGATCAGCGGCAACTGCAGGCGCGACGCGGCAGCGTAGAACCGGTCGCAGAGCGCGGAGGCCGGGTCCATGCCCATCGCCGCGGGCAGCCACTTCACGGCGCGCGCGCCCTCGCGCTTGGCGCGCTCGAGCGCCTCGACGCAGTCCGTGCGGTAGGGGTGCACCGATGCCACCCACTCGAACACCTGCGGGTGCGCACGCGCCGTGTCGCGCGCGTAGGCATCGGGCACGTAGAAGCCGGAGCGCTCGCCCTGCGACTCGCCGCGCTCGTCGTGGGCGCGCTCGAACGCGAACAGCAGCATCTTCGAGCCCGCGCGCAAGCCTTCCATCAGGTTGAGCATGCGCTCGACATAGGCCCGGTCGACGCCACCGGGCGAAGCGTGTGCGCAGCCCGCATTCAGAAAAAACAGGCGCCGCGCGTACTCGGCCGGGTTGAGCAGGCTCTGCATGCGCGGATTGACCACCACGCCGCTGCCGGAATCGCCCGTGCCGACGAGGTGCGCATGCGCGTCCCAGACCTGCGCGGGGTCGAGCCCCTGCCAGGCGGAGCGGACCAGCTCGTGCTCGGCCAGGCGGCGCGGCAGGCTCGCGAGGCAGGGATTCCACAGACCCTGCTCCGGCCACAGGCGCCAAGCGGCGAACGCGGCGGCGCCGGCGAGCGCCGCGCCGCCCAGGATCAGCTTCCTACGCGGGCCAATTCTTGATGTATCCCTTGAGCATCTTGTTCTCGAAATCCTGCTCTTCGAGCACCGCCTTGGCGACGTCCCGGAACGAGATCACGCCCAGCAGCTTCTCGTCCTGCACCACCGGGAGGTAACGCGCGCCGGATTCCAGCATGGTGCGGCGCAGGTCGTTCACCTCCATGTCGGGGCCCGCGGTCACCGGATCGCGCACCATGATTTCGGCGACGCGCACATCGCCCAGCGTGCCGTTGCGCTGCGCCAGCGCCTGCAGGATTTCGCGGAACGTGAGCACGCCCACCATGCGCTCCTGTTCGAACACGATGAGCGAACCGAGGTTCTGCTCCGACATGGTCTTGGCCGCGTCCGTGGCGCGGCCGGTGGGCTCGATGCTGAGCAGCCGGTTGCCCTTGACGCGCAGGATCTCCTTCACTTGCATGTCATCCTCCCGTGGCCGATCTGCGCGTCAGATGGTAGACCAAACGATTCGATCGGGACAGAGCCAATTTCCCTCTATCTGATCAACAGCGTAGCCAGCCCGAGGAGCAGGCCCATGCTCACCACGTCGGTGGCGGTGGTAAGGAAGATGCTCGAGGCGGTGGCGGGGTCGAATCCAAGTCGCTTCAGGGTCAGCGGCACCATGGCGCCCGAGAGCCCGCTCGCGACGCAGGATACGACCATCGCCATGAACACCACGAAGGCCAGCATGAGCGGGTGCTTGGAGCCCTGACTGTTCGCAGTGACGTACATGCCGATCGCCGCCACCAGGCCGCGCAGGCGGTTCTCCGCGTCGACCACCGGGTACACCGGATAGTGGCGGTCGAGCACCTGCTTCATCGCGTTCTCGAGCACGGTCGGCGCGTGCAGCGAAAACACTTCGGTGAGCATCACGTCGCGCAGCGCCTTGGCGTGCTCGTTGAACAGCAGGTCGCGCATGGTGACGATGCCCAGCAGGCGCTCGTCATCGTCGACCACGTAGATGTAGGTGATGAACGCGGTCTTCACCAGCTCGTGCAAGGCCTCGATCGCCTGGCCCACCGTGGCCTGCGGCGGGAACTCGGCATACACCGGCTCCATCATGCGGCCGATGGTGCCTTCCGCGTACAGCGCGTTGCGCTGCCACTGGCGTGCGTATTCGAGCGGCGCGGCGGCTAGCGCGCGCTCGCGCGTCTCCGCGGGCAGTTCGGCGAGGATCTCCTGCGCGAAGCCCGGGCTCAGCCGGGCCAGCACGGCGGCGACCTCGGCGCCGCCGAAATGCGCCAGCTTTTCCGCCGCGCTCTGCGGCGACTGGAGCTTGACCTCTTCGATCAGGCCGGTGGGGGCTGATCCCATGACAACGCCACGGCATTGCGATTAGACTTCCCGTCATGACCGCGCATGCCATTGCGGTAAGGCTCGCCGGAGCGCGCGACGCGCAGGAAATCGCGCTGATGTCGCGCGACCTGGTCGAATCAGGCCTGGGCTGGAAGTACGATGCCGCGCGCGTGCAGCAGGCGATCCGCGACCCGGAAACGCTGGCGCCGGTCGCCTGCGACCACGGGCGAGTCGCCGGTTTCGCCATCATGGAGTTCGGCGAGGAACGCGCGCACCTGGTGCTGCTCGCGATCCGCCCGACGCACCGGCGCATGGGCATCGGCCGGCGGCTGGTCGAGTGGCTGGTGGAATCGGCGCGCGCCGCCGGCATCGCCAGCCTGCACCTGGAGCTGCGCACCGGCAACGAGGCGGCGCGCGGCTTCTACCGCGCCCTGGGATTCGACGAGACCATCGTCGTCCCGGGCTATTACCGCGGGCGCGAATCGGCGTTGCGCATGATCCGTGTACTGCGCGCCACCGGCCCCGTGCCCCACACCTGGCGGCGCCCCTCCACGACCTGAGCGCCACCCCGTCCGTGCTTCAGGGGACGATGGCGAAGCCCAGGCGCAGCTGCGACTTTTCCCGCGCCGGTAGCTCGTGTCGCGAAACGGCTTGGAATCGCCGGACAGGTTCCACACCGAGGTTTGCGGGGCGTGCTGGTGATCGGCTCAGGGCACCTGACGCACAACCTGCGCGAGTTGCGCGAGCTGCGCGGCCTGCGCGACACGAGCGTGGGGCGCCCGGAGCCTTACGTGAGCGAATTCCAGGCCTGGGTGCGCGAGTGCATCGACACGCATAACGTCGAGCGCCTCGCGGACTACCGCCGGCTTTCTAGCGCAGGTGCGCGCGCGCATCCGACGGAAGAGCACTTCCTGCCACTGTTCGTGGCGCTGGGCGCCGCGCGCGACGGCTACCGTGCCGAGCGCTTCATCGAGCACGTCGAGGGCGGCGTCCTGGCGATGGACGCCTACCTGTTCCATCCCGGGCAGTAGGTCGCGCGGCGGCCCGGTTCAGTCCTTGGACACGGTAATTGAATCGAACTTGTCGGGGTAGAAAGAAAGCAGGTCCTTGATCCCCGCCATTTCGTCGTACGGCTGCTCGTAGCTCCAGACCGCATTCGCGGGACCGTTCGCCACGGAGAAGTACGATGCGTGGCCCTTGTACGGACAATACGTTGTATGTGCCGTGCGCGTGAGCCGGTCCATTCTCACGTCCCTGCGCGGGACGTAGTAGACGGCGGGATAGTCGCCCTCCTTCATCTCGATCGCATTGCCCGTATCCGCGAGGGTCTCGCCCGCGAGCGTCACGCGCACGCGCATGCCCGCGGGCCTGGTCTCGATGCGATGGCCCGGGGACTTCTTGAAGCCCGGCGCGCTGTTGTCAGGTTTCATCATTTCACCTCCGCCTTCTACAGGCCCATCATCGTGCTCTCGCATGCGCCACCGCTGGACGCCGGTATACTTTACGCGCCCCATGGCCGCGAGAAGAAGAAGATTCGCCCGGCGCGAAGACCTCGGCCTCACCAAGGCCGAATTCGCCGTGCTGCGCCGCCTGGACACCCCGCGAAAGATCCAGGACTTCCTCTACCACCTGCGCCAGAACTTCGAGCCCGAAGGCGACACCTGCAGCTCGGTGCGTGTGGTGCTGCGCTCGCGTAGAGCGCACTGCATCGAGGGCGCCATGCTTGCCGCGGCGGCCTTGTGGGTGCACGGGGAGCCGCCGCTGCTGCTCGACTTCCAGGCGGTGCGCGATTTCGACCACGTGGTGGCGCTGTACAAGCGCCGCGGCCGCTGGGGCGCGCTCTCCAAGACCAACGGCCTCGGCCTGCGCGGCCGCGATCCCGTGTACCGCAGCCTGCGCGAACTGGCAATGACCTACCTGCACGAGTACGCCAACCTGCGCGAGCACAAGACGCTGCGCACCTATTCGCGCCCTTTCGACCTGCGCGCCATGCGCACCGCGGACTGGGTCACGAACGAGGACAACGCCTGGGACGTTGCCGACCGCCTCGAGGCGCTGCCGCACTACCGGCTGCTGACGCCCGCCCAGGAGCGCGCGCTGACGCGCCGCGATCCTTTCGAGCGCAAGGTCGGCGGCATGCTGCAATACCGGCGGCCCAGGGCGCGCAAGTAGTCCACGCCCCTGCGCGTTACCGGAATTACACTCTGTAACACACGTGACTGTCGCCCCAGGCAACCATGACTGCGTGCCGGCGTCATTGCGGGTGCCGGACCCACAACCAAAGGAGTCAGTCATGAACCTGAAAAAAGTCACGCTCGCTGCCCTCGCAGGGTCCGCACTCCTCGCCGCCGCGCCCGCCTTTGCCGATGGCAACCGGGGCGACCGCCAGTTTCAACGGGGCGACCAGTTCCAGCACCAGTCCCGGGGCGACCGGTATCGCAGGCCGGTCTATGTCAACAATCACGGTTTCCGCCACTACGGACAGCGCCGGGTCATCGTGCAGCAGCCGGTGGTGGTGCAGCGCCCGGTGGCCGTCTACCGGGATTCACGTTCGCACAATGTTCTCCGCGGCCTGATCCTCGGCTCCATCATCGGCGTGGCCATCGCCAGCCACGCGGGCCGCTAGAACTCCCGGCCGACCAGGCAGTCCAACGGCCACCCACCCGGGTGGCCGTTTCCATTTGCGTGTCAGGACCGCGCCCCGGTTTCGACTAAACTCGCAAGGAGTACACATGGACCGACGTACATTGTTGAAGGCGCTGGCCGCCGCTCCGTTCGCAGGTGCCGGCTGGCATGTCCACGCGCAGACGAAAGGACCGAAGATGGTCGAAGAGCTGCAGAACAATTGGAGGAGTTTCCTCGCTGCCAGCACACCTGTGCCGTCCGTGACGGACGCGGTAAAGTTGTCCAAAGACGAATGGCGCAAGCGCCTCTCCCCGCTCGCCTATAACGTGCTGCGCGAGGACGGCACCGAGCGCGCCGGCACCAGCCCGCTCGACAACGAGAAGCGCGCGGGCGTGTTCGTGTGCGCGGGTTGCGGCCTGCCGCTATTTACTTCGGCGATGAAATTCGACAGCCGCACAGGCTGGCCGAGCTTCTTCACCACCATCCCGGGCGTATTCACCGAAAAGACGGACTACTACCTGATCTACCCGCGCACCGAATACCGTTGCAAGCGCTGCGACGGGCACCACGGGCACATATTCAAGGATGGCCCCGCGCCCACCGGACTGCGCTACTGCAACAACGGCGCGGCGCTCAAATTCGTCCCGCAGGACGGCAAGGCCTAGCCCAGCCGCAGGTCTTGCGCCAGCGACGGCCCCGGGTAGTGGAACTTGACCGGGCCGTCGGGCTGCATGTGAAGGAACTGGTGAATGCGCGCATCCTGCGCATCGAGCAGTTCCTGCGGCGTGCCCTGGCCGATCACCGTGCCCTCCGAGATGACGAACAGGTGGTCCACGATCTTCAGCGACTCGCTCACGTCATAGGTGACCACGATCGAGGTCGCGCCCAGCGCGTCGTTCAATTGCCGGATCAGGCCGGCCACCACGTTCAGGGAGATGGGATCCAGCCCGGCGAAGGGTTCGTCGTACATCGCCAGCATCGGGTCCATGGCAATGGCGCGCGCCAGCGCCACGCGCCGCGTCATGCCACCGGAGAGGTCGCCGACGCGCAGCCCGTGCGCGCCGCGCAGCCCGACGGCATGCAATTTCATCAGTACCAGGCTGCGGATCAGCTCCTCGGGCAATTTGGTGTGCTCGCGGATCGGGAAAGCGACGTTCTCGTAGACTGAAAGGTCCGTGAACAGGCCGCTGGTCTGGAACATCATGCCCATCCGGCGGCGCATCGCATACAGGCCGGCGCTGTCGAGCTCGTGCACCGCCTGGCCATCGACGCTCACCCTGCCGCGCGCCGGGCGCAGCTGGCCGCCGATCAACTTGAGCAGCGTGGTCTTGCCGCAGCCGCTGGTACCGAGAATCGCCACCAGCTTGCCGCGCGGCACGCTGAGCGACAGCCCGCGGAACACCTGGTTCGAACCGTAGGCGAAATGCAGGTCGTCGATCTCGACGACGTTGGCGGAGGCGGCTTTCATCGGCGGTGATAGTCTAGCCGATCGAATGACCGCGACCGCGCCTTACGCCGGGCTCACCCCGGAGACCGTGCTGGATGCGCTCGACGCGGTGGGACTGCGCGGCGACGGGCGCCTGCTCGCGTTGAACAGCTACGAGAACCGCGTCTACCAGGTGTGGCTCGAGGACGGCGGCTCGGTGGTGGCGAAGTTCTACCGCCCCGGGCGCTGGAGCGACGGCCAGATTCTCGAGGAGCACGCCTTGGTGCAGGAACTCGCCGAGCGCGAGGTCCCGGCAGTCGCCCCGCTCGCGCCCGGCGGCAGGACGCTGACCGAGCACGCCGGGTTCCGATTCTCGGTGTTCCCGCGCCGTGGCGGCCGCACGCCGGAACTCGACCGGCCCGACACCTTGAAATGGATCGGGCGATTCATCGGCCGCATCCACGCCGTGGGCGCAACGCGCCCGTTCGCCCTGCGCCCCGCACTCGACGCTGAAAGTTTCGGGCGTGAGCCGCGCGATTGGCTGCTGGAGCATCGCTTCGTGCCACCCGACCTGCTCGACGCGTGGCGCAGCGTCGCGGACCTGGCGCTCGCCAGCGTGGCGCACTGCTATGAACGGGCCGGCGTCGCGCGTACGCTCAGGCTGCACGGCGACTGCCACGCCGGAAACATCCTGTGGACGGACGACGGGCCTCATTTCGTCGACTTCGACGACGCACGCAGCGGCCCGGCGGTGCAGGACCTGTGGATGCTGCTCTCCGGGGACCGCGCGGAGATGACCCGACAACTCGACGACGTCCTCGCCGGCTACGAGCAATTCCGGGAATTCGAGCCGCGTGAACTGCATCTGGTGGAGGCGCTGAGGACCCTGCGCCTGATTCACTACTCCGCCTGGATCGCGCGGCGCTGGGACGACCCGGCGTTCCCGGCCGCATTTCCCTGGTTCAACACGCAGCGCTACTGGCAGGACCGGATCCTGGAACTGCGCGAGCAGGTCGCGCTGATGGACGAGCCGGCGCTCGCCAGGCTCTAATCCCGCAGATCGTCCAGCGCCGCGTCGAGGTGGCCGCGCTCGGCCCAGGCCTGCACGCGCCACGCCTCCGGGCCGATTTCGATCCAGTTGATCGCCGCGTTCGGAATCTCGAAATCGCGCGGCGCGCTCAGGCCAGTGCCCAGCGCATGCCGGCGCAGCATTTCAAGCACGCCGCCGTGGGTGAACACCAGCACGGTTTCTCCCGCATGGCGCGCGGCGATGGCGCCGACGGCGCCAACGGCGCGGTCGTAGAAACGCCGCAGGCTCTCGCCGCTGACGAAATCGTAATCGGGGTCCTTGTCCTTGAAGCGTGCATAGTGCGCCGGATGGCGCTCGCGCGCCTCGGCGTAGGTGAGCGCCTCGAACATGCCGTAGTGGCGCTCGCGCAGCGCTGCGTCCAGCCGCGGCACCAGGCCGAGCGCACGTGCCGCCGGCGCCGCGGTCTGGCGCACGCGCGCAAGATCGCTGGCGTAGATCGCGCTGAAGCGCTCGCCGGCCAGCGCGGCGACCAGCGCGCGCGCCTGCGCCTCGCCCACCGCCGAGAGCGGCACGTCCGTCTGCCCCTGCACCCGGCCCTCGGCGTTCCAGGCCGTTTCGCCGTGGCGAATCATGCAGATACGTGTGGAAATCACTGTTTCGCGTTCCCCCGGGGTCGGTATGATAGCGGCGCGATGCCCGAATCCGCTGCCCGCGCCACGCGCAATTCGCTGCCGAGCGTCGAGCAGGAGGAATTGCGCGGGGTTTCGCGCACCGTCGCCGAGATCGAGTGGCTGCTGCTGATCCTGGTGCTGGTGTACGTGATATTTGGCCGGCCGCTTCCCGACATCGAGCCCGCCCTGTCGACGGCGCTGTTCTTCTTTGCCGCCTTCGTCATCAGCTTCCGCTACACGAACTTCTACAGGCGCGAGACGCGCTGGAAGATCGCGCTGGAAACCCTGGTGATGGTCGGTTTCATCACCTGGGTGCTGTGGTTCACCGGCGGGGTCGCCAGCCCGCTGGTCAACGCCTACCTGCTGGTGGTGATCACCGCCGCGCTGACCCTGGGCAAGATGCGCACGCTCGTGCACGTGGCGCTGATCGGCGCGTGCTACCTGTTACTCGATTGGCAGGTGGGCGGCAAGGATTTCGCGCGGCTGGCGTACTGGGGCGGGTTCGCCGCGCAGCTCGCGCCGGTGTTGCTGGTGGCCTACATCACCACCATGTTCTCGGCCGACATCCGCTATGGGCTGAACCGGGCCAAGCTGCTCTCGGAGACCGACGAGCTGACCGGCCTGTACAACATGCGCGGCTTCGTGGCGATTGCGAACCGGCTGTTCGCGCAGGCGCAGCGCCACGAGCGCGCGGCGAGCCTTCTGATGCTGGACTCGGACAGCCTCAAGCAGGTGAACGACCGGCACGGCCACGAAGCCGGCAACCGGCTGCTGCAGCACATCGTGAAGGCGGTGCAGGGGCAGTTGCGCGCCACCGACGTGGCCGCGCGCTATGGCGGCGACTAATTCGTGGTGATGCTGCCGGATACGCCCGCGCGCGGCGCCATGGAAGTCGCCGAACGCATCCGCCACGCCGTCGATACGTCGCCGTTCACCACCGATGCCGGGCGCACGCCATGCACGGTCAGCGTCGGCGTTGCCAGCCATCCGCAGGACGCACGCAGCATCGAAGCGCTGCTGGCGTGCGCCGACCGCGCGCTTTACGACGCCAAGGCCGCCGGTCGCAACAAGGTGGCGCAGTTCCGCGCCCCGTAGCTCACAGGGAAAACTCGACGTAGCTGTAGATGTAGTTCGAGCCGCCGTCCACGTTGCCGAGCAGCCGCGACAGGCCGAAGATCCCCGAACGATGCGACACACCCAGGCCGATGAAGGTGTTCTTCATCGACCTGCTGCCCACCAGGTCGCCCAGGCTCACGTCGATGGTTGGATCCAGGTAGGTGATCAGCTTGTTGGTATTCTCGCCGCGCCGTGCCTGGTCGCGCGCTTCGATGTAAGGGACGCGGCCCGAGTAGGACAGGCCCGAGCCGATGCCAATGCGCGTTTTCACGCGATCGCGCCAGGGAAATCCGTACCAATAGGTCTTGTAATACGCGTTCACCTGCCAGTGATCGGGCTGGTAGCCGTTTTCGTCGCGGTGCAACAGCCCGACGTAGCCGGCGACGTCCATGTCCCAGCCGTAGATGCGCTCGATCAGCGTGCGCCCCAGCTCCACCGAGGCAACGCGCGTCTGCTCGGGCGTCTGCGTCCAGGTGCACACCAGGCGCACGATCTTCGCCACGTCGCACTCGCTCGCCCTGCCATAGTAGAGCTTCACCCACAGCGGCCGCGTCTCGGCCCAGTCCCGCGGCTGTGGCGAGTGCTCATACAGCAGGCCCAGGGTGGCCGCGCTCTGCAGCCCGCCCGCCGTGATCGGGCTGTTGCGCACGCTGCTCGACCATTGCGTGGCCGCGACCCCGGCAAGCACCTGCCAATTCCGGCTCAGCGGATAGGTCGCATGCAGCGCGAGCTGCAAGTTGAGCCCCGCGCCGGCATCGTAGGCTGGCCGCGCCGCTGTCGCCTCCGCGGCACGCACGCCGTAGTAATAGTTGTTCAGCTTCGCGTCGCGCCAGGCCAGCGTCGCCTGCGGCCACAGCCGCAGCAGGCCGCGCCGATGCTCGAACTCATAGCGCAGGCGCAGCTCGGACCCGTCGGAGGCGTCATCCACGTTGCGCAGCATCTCCGCGCTCAGCGTGCCCCAGTCGGCGCGCGCCCGATAGCCGATGCCGAGGTCCGTGCCCTGCTCGCGCAACGCCATGCCGGCCAGCACCGCCGGCGCCCGGTCGAGCGGCGTGCCTTCGAAGCGGTGCGCGAGAAACAGATCCAGGCGGCGCGTCGCGTCCAGATCCCACTTCAGGCCGAGGCGGTCCGCATGTACATATACGCGCTCGCCGAGGAACAGGTTCACCGGCAGGTAGTCGTAGCGCATGCCGTGCCCGCGATAGGGCGAGCGCTCCGCGCGCACCGCGCCGCCCGAGCCCGCGCCGCCTTCGGGCAGCGCGTCGCCCAAGCTGTCGCCGGCCGGCGACGCTACGGGCGGCAGGGCGAGCAGCAGCGACATCAGGACAAGACGCGCGTTGCGCAGTTTCAATTTCTCCGCGGGACGAACGCGCGAGCTTACATGGAATCACGTTAGGACAACGCTGTCGTTCCGCTCAATTCCGGGAGACCCCCATGCACTCTCCGCGCTTCGCTTTTCTCGCCTGCATGATCGCCGCCGCCGGCCTCGCCGCCGCGCCCGCATCCGCGATGGAACCCTGGCGCATCCTCGCGCAGACCAGAAAGCAGATCGCGCAGCCGCCCTGGCCGGCGGGCGACGAACTCGGCATGGCCAACCAGATCGGGCCCGCGACCTGGGCGCGCTGCGCCTGGCATCTGGGCAACGCGAAAGCGAAGTCCTACGAGCTGTCCTATCCGCGCTCGAACTCCATGCCGCTGTCGCCGTTCACCGGTCCATACGTGCAATCGCCCAAGCCCACCGCGGGCCTTCCCGGTTCCAGTCACGGCTTCAATGGCGAATCGTTCAACGCGGGCGCAGAGCCCGCTGCACAGGCCACGCAGATCGACGCGCTCGGGCATTTCGCTTTCATGCTGCAGCCCTGGGACGGCAAGCCGCCCTATCCCGCGGAAAACCTGCGCTACTACGGCGGCCACGCGCAGGCCGAGGTAAAGCCCACGGCGGATTCGCCGCTGCTCAGGCTCGGCATGGAGAAAGCACCGCCCATCGTCACCAGCGCAGTACTGCTCGACGCAAAAACCGCGGTCGGCGGCGGACAGCCGATGAAGGCGGGCGAGCTGGTGACCGCGAAGCATATCGAGGCCATGCTCAAGGCGCAGGGCCTTGGCAAGCGCGGCATTCAGCCGGGCGACGTGGTGTACGTACGCACCGGGTGGGGCGATCACTGGCGCGACCCGGACACGGAAAAGTTCTACTACACCAAGGCGCCGGGCCTGTCCTACGACGCCGCCAAGTTTCTCGGCGAGCGGCGCGTGGTCGCCATCGGGCTGGATACGCCTTTCATCGACCCGGTGCCTGAGGGCATGCTGATGGGCAAAGCCGGGCCGGCGGAGGGCACGCCTGCCGGCCTGCCGTTCGCGGTGCACCACCACATGCTTACGCAGATGGGCATCCACCACATCGAAAACGCGAAGCTGGACGAACTCGCGCTCGACAAAGTGTGGGCCTCCTGCACCATGATCCTGCCGTTGCGGGACCGGGGCGCGGCAGGCTCGCCGGTGCGGCCCGTGGCCGTCGGCGCGCCGGGTCAGTAAGCCGCGCCAGCGTCCAGGGGAAACACCGGCCGGCGCAGCCGCTCGAACTTGAGCTGCACGTAGTCGGAGGTGCACACGCCTTCGCCGGCGCATTCCACCACCGCCCTGGCGAGCGGCCCGAGCCCGGCACGCCAGTGCACGCGGCTCTTGAGCATCAGATAGCGCTTCTTCGCCGGTTCGAGCCCGAGGGCGCGGAACGAACCCAGGTCGTACGGCTCGGTGTGGCGCGAGATCACCGCGATCTCGACCTTTCCGGTGTCGAGCACTGCGCTGGCGCCCATGTCCATGCGCTCGCCCCTGGCCATCGGCCCTTCGTTCCTGTAGAGGCCGTCGATGATCTTCTTCACCGTGCCGGTCACTTCGCGCGGCCTGCCCCTCAGTCCCAGTGCCGGCATGTCGAGCCTGCCGCCGAGCGGCAGCGTGACGCGTGCGCCGATGCCCGCCTGCTGCATCTTCTGCACCGCCTGCGGGTCGAAAATCGCGAATGCGCATACGTCTTCCATGCCCGATTCCAGGATCCCGCCCAGCACCATCATGGTGTCCATGGTGCCGCCGGAGGCGCAGTTGTCGTAGTGATCGAGCAGCACGATCGGCCCGCCCTGCATGCGGCGGGCGCGCTCGAGCGACGCCGCGAGCGGCTCGACCCGGTAGACGAACTTTTCGCGCTCCCGCCACGCCATGTCGAGCAGCTCTTCGCTCAGACGTTTCGCCAGCACCGCATCGCCGTCGGTCACCACCACGGCGGAGACGCCCGCGTAGGGGATGTCGGCGTGGGGAAAGCCGACGAAGAACGTCGCGCTCAGCGCGCCCTCCCGTTCCATCGCCTGGGCCCGGGCCTGGATCTCCCGGTTGGGGGCATCGAGGCTCGACTGGCGCATGACGTGCGGCAGCATCGGCCGCCATCCCCAGGCCATCGCCGGCTGCGCCTTGCCCTCGAGCAGCGCGAGCACCGGCCGCCCGGCGCGCAGGCCCGTTTCGTACATGTCCACGTGCGGGTAGGTCTGGTAGCCGGCGATCGCGGTCGCGTGGGCGCCCATCGCGGGGAAGAAATTGGTGTGCATGTCGAGCGCCACGCCGATCGGCACCTGCGGCGCGATTCTGCGGATGCGCGCGAGCAGCTCGCCCTCCCCGTCCTCGTGGCGCTCGGTGACCATTGCGCCGTGCAGGTCGAGCAGCACGGCGTCGCAGCCCTGCGCCACCGCGTCGACGATGCGCTGCGCCATGTACTCGTAAGCGGCGCTGTGCACCGGGCCGCTGGGCGCGGCGCTGCCGGCCACCGGCAGCAGCATCTCGGCGCCCGCCTGTTCCGCGAGCGCGATGAACGCGCCGATGCCGGTGCCGGTGCCGCGGAACGCGGCGCGGATCTCCTCGCCCTCCAGCGGCGTGGCGCGACCGCGCGCGAAGCGCGCAAGATCCGTCGGCACCGGTGAGAAGGTGTTGGTCTCGTGCTTCATCTGGGCGACGACGAGGCGCATGGCGGCAGTGGCCGATCGTTTAAACTTCGCGACCATGCGAGCCTACTTCATCCGCGCCGGCGACGGCCAGTCGATCCTCGAAACACGCGACGTCCCGCCGCCCGAGCCCGGCCCCGGCCAGATGCTGGTGCGCGTGCACGCCGCGGGCCTGAACCGGGGCGAGCTCATCAGCGCGCCCAAGACCCCCAAGGCCGCCGGCATGGATGCCGCGGGCGAAGTGGCGCAGCTCGGCGCGGGAGTCACGCAGTTCAAGCCCGGCGACCGGGTGATGGGCCGCTGCCCGGGCGCCTTCGCCGAGTACGCGCTGATGGA
This sequence comes from Pseudomonadota bacterium, assembly GCA_027624175.1. GTDB lineage: Bacteria > Pseudomonadota > Gammaproteobacteria > Burkholderiales > SG8-39 > JAABQT01. The sequence goes on from JAQBXT010000036.1 coordinate 16,439, forward strand.
CGCCCGCGAGACGCTGCCGGTGCCGGAGAAGCTGTCCTGGGAACAGGCCGCGTCGGTGCCGATCGCATTCCTGGTGGTGTACGACATGCTGCTCGCGCAAGGCCGGCTCAAGGCGGGCGAATGGCTCCTCGTCACCGGCGTAACCTCGGGGGTAGGCGTCACGGCGCTGCAGGTCGCCAAGGCCCTCGGCGCCCGGGTGATCGGCACCTCGGGTTCGCCGCAAAAGCTGGCACTGCTCAAGCCCCTCGGCCTCGATCTCGCGCTCGCCACCCGCAAGCCGGACTTCTGCGCCGCGGTGCTGCAGGCCACCGGCGGCAAAGGCGCGGACCTGTGCATCAACAACGTCGGCGGCACCGTGTTCGCCGAATGCGTGCGTGCGCTCGGTTTCGAGGGGCGGCTCGCCGTCATCGGCTACATGGACGGCACGCTCACCGCGCAGATCGACCTGGACGCGCTGCATGCCAAGCGCCTCACGCTGTTCGGCGTCTCCAACAAGCTGCGCAATTCCGAACAGCGCAGCGTGACGGTGCGCGGCTTCGCCGCCAGCCTGCTGCCCCTGCTTGCCGACGGCCGCATAAAGCCGCTCATCGACCGCGTCTACGACTTCGACGAGCTCCCGGCGGCCAAGGCGCGCATGGAAGCCAACGCGCACGTCGGCAAGATCGTGGTGACACTCAAATAGCACTCAAATAGCACTCGCACTCAAATAGGCGCACTCAAATAGGGACAGACCTCATTTTTCTCATTTGCAGATGAGAAAAATGAGGTCTGTCCCTATTTAGATGGCCTTTGCCGCGCGCAGCTGCGCGATCTGGTCCTGGGGGTAGCCGATCTCGGCCAGAATCTCGTCGGTGTGCTCGCCCGCCTCCGGCGCGGCGCCCGCCACGCGTGGCGGGGTGCGCGAGAGCATCACCGCCTGGTTGACGACGCGGAACTTGCCGAGCGCGCGGCTTTCGACATCGACCGCGACGCCGAGGTGGTTCACCTGCGGGTCGGCGAACACCTGGTCCATGGTGTAGATCGGGCCGCAGGGAATGCCGGCCGCGTTCAGCGCCTCGATCCACTCGGCGCTCTTGTTCTTCGCCAGCGCGGCATTGATCTCGGCATTGAGCTGCGTGCGGTTCTTCGCGCGCGCCGGCTGGCCCTTGAATTCGGCCCGCTCGAGCAGGTCCTCGCGGCCGATCGCGCCGCACAGCCGCGTCCACATGCCTTCGCCCGAGGCGGCGACGTTGATATGGCCGTCGGCGGTCTTGTACGCCGAGGTCGGCATGCTCGTCGGGTGGTCGTTGCCGACCTGCGGCGCCACCTCGCCTTCCTTGAGGTAGCGCGCCGCCTGGAAGTCGGTCAGCGTGATGCCCGCCTGCAGCAGCGAGCTCTGCACCCACTGGCCCTTGCCCGAGCGCTCGCGCTCGAGGAGCGCGGTCATGATGCCGAGCGCGGCAAACAGACCTGCCGACACGTCGGCGACCGCCGCACCCACGCGCACCGGCCCCTGCCCGGGCAGCCCGGTGATCGACATCAAGCCGCTCATGCCCTGCGCGATCTGGTCGAATCCCGGCCGGTCGCGGTACGGCCCGTCCTGGCCGAAGCCCGAGATGCTGGCGAGGATGATGCGCGGATTGATTTTTGCCAGCGACTCGTAGTCGATCCCCAGGCGGAACTTCACGTCCGGGCGGTAGTTCTCCACCACCACGTCCGCGGTTTTCACCAGGCGCGCGAATACTTCCAGCGCCTGCGGCTGCTTGAGATTGAGCGTCAGCGAGCGCTTGTTGCGCTGCAGGTTCTGGAAATCCGAGCCGCTGCGCGCCCCGCCCATGCCTTCGTTCGGGTCCACCCCGGGCGGGGATTCGATCCTGATCACGTCGGCGCCAAAGTCGGCGAACTGGCGCACGCAGGTCGGCCCGGCACGCACGCGCGACAGGTCGAGGATGCGCAGGTGCGCGAGTGCGGTGGAGGCGGTAGTGCGCGGCATGCGATCTCCTTAGCGTGTGGCGGTAGCGCGCGTGTTGGCGAGCGCCAGGCGGTCCACCAGGTTGCGCACCAGCGCGCGCGTGAGCTGCAGCTGCGCGCCGCAGCTCATCTTCGCCAGCGCAGCCGGGTCGAACTCGGCGAGCAGGAGCTTGGTCATCGACTCCACCGTGGCGTGGCGCGGCAGCTCGCCGCCCCAGATGTAGGCCATCTCGCCAAAACACTCGCCGCGGTTGACGACGTTCAGCAGCCGCCCGCCGCGCGTGACTTTGACCTCGCCCTCGGCGAGGAAGAAAAAGCTCATGCCCTCCTGGTTCTCGCGCACGATCATCCTGGCCTTGTCCACGCGCGACCACTTGCCCGCCTTCACCAGTTCCCAGATCTCGGCATCGGCGAGGTTGGCGAGCATTTCCACCGTCTTCAGCGCCACGTAGCGTTCGGTGTCCGGGATGGCGTTCGCCGGCAGCACGAGGCGCACCGCCTTGGACAGCTCGAGCGCGAATTCGGCCCAGGTCGGATAGCGCGCCTCGGGGCTCTTTTTCAGCGCGCGCAGGATCACCCGGTCGAGCTCCTTCGGCAGGTCCTTGCGGATTTCGCTGGGCGGCAGCGGCTCCAGTTCCTGGATCTTCTTCAGCAGCGCTTCCAGGTTTTCCGCGCGCAGCGACCGCTGCCCGGTAAGCAGTTCGTACAGCACCGCGCCCAACGCGTACATGTCGCTGTGGTGCGTCAGCTCCCGCCCGGCGATCTGCTCGGGCGACATGTAGAAGGGCGAACCCATCATCGCGGTCTGCACCGCCTGCGCCTTCCTCAGGTAGGCGGCGCCGAAATCGGCGATCTTCACGTCGGTGTCGCCCGCGATCATCAGGTTGGCCGGCTTGATGTCGCAGTGCACGATGCCTTCCCTGAAGGCGTAGTCGAGCGCGCCGCAGCACTTGAAGCCGATCTGCAGCACGTCCGCCACCGGCAGCAGGGTCTCGGGCTTCGTATAGGCCGCCAGGTCCCCGCCCGTGACCAGTTCCATCGCGATATAACCGGAATCCTCGCCCACGGCGGCATCCAGGATGCCGACGATGTGCGGGTGCTTCAATGTGCCGGCGAGCGAGGCCTCGTTCAGGAACTGGGAGCGGTACACGGTGCCGAATTCGGGGTCGCAGAACACCTCGGGCTCGATGGTCTTCGGCGCCACTTCGTGGCCCGAGAACGTGTCCCTGGCCAGGTACACCGTCCCGGTCGCGCCCTTGCCGAGCATCTTTTGCACGTCGTACTTGCCGACCTGAAGGCTCAGGCCGAGATCGATGGCATCCGGCACCGCCGCAATTCCTCCCGCAATTCGTCCCCGACCAGGATGTTACTGCATGGCGCGCTTGCCGAGCGCGCGCCGAGGGCCGAAAATCCGCTACTCCAACCGTCCAATCCCAGGCGCGCATGGCCCACAAGGAAGTTGCGGTCGAGTTTCTCGAGTTCGGCATGTTCGTCGCCAAGCTGGACCGGCCGTGGACGGAGACGCCGTTCGTGTTCCAGGGCTTCGTGCTGAAGACCGAGCAGCAGCTGAGCACCCTGAAGAAATACTGCAAGAAGGTGTACGTCGACCCGGAGAAGGTGCAGGTGGCGCCCGGGCTCCTGGGCCTGCTGGCCTCGACGCGCAGTGCGATCGCGGAGCAGTCCAGGGAGGCGGTGCGCGGCACGATGGTCTAACAGGAGCTCGCCACCGTCGAGGACGAGTTGCCGCGTGCGCGCACCGCCTTCACGCAGACCAACGCCATCGTGCAGAGCATGGCGCGCGCGGTGCTGAGCGGCAATGCCCTCGACGGCGAACGCGCGAAGCAGGCAGTCGCCGCGATCACGGACTCGGTGGTGCGCAACCCCGACGCCATGATGCTGCTGGTCACCATGCGCGACAAGGCCGAGGAAACGCTCAATCGCTCGACGCAGGTGTCGGTGTACATGACGGTGTTCGGCCGCTTCGTGCAGCTGGAGCGCAAGCGCCTGGAGCTGCTGGGCCTGATTGGCCTGCTGCAGGACGTCGGCATGCTCAAGCTGCCGCCGGGCATGCCCGCCCGGCGCAGCGATCTGACCGGCGCGGAGGAACAGACCTTCAAGACCCATGTCACGCACAGCGTGGAAATCCTCAGCCAGACACCGGGGCTGCCGGCCGATCTGCCCGGCCTCGCCTCGCTGCACCACGAGCGCTATGACGGCAGCGGCTACGCGCGCGGCCTGAAGGGCAGCGCGATCTCGCAGATGGGCGCCATCGCGGGCATCGTCGACGCCTTCGACCTGCTGACGGCGCCGGCCCCCTACGGCATGCAGATGCCGCCCTCCAATGCGCTGAACGTCCTGTTCCAGAACCGCGGCACGCAGTTCCACGCCGCGCTCATCGAGCAGTTCATCCAGTGCGTGGGCGCCTTTCCGGTGGGCAGCGTGGTGGAGTTGAACAGCGGCGAGGTCGGCGTGGTGATCACGCAGAACCTGGTCAAGCGCCTGCAGCCCCGCGTCATGGTGGTGCAGGACGCCAACGGCAACCCGATCCACCCGCACAAGATCCTCGACCTGGTCAACGAGCCGATGGCGACGCCGGACGAGCCCTACCGCATCCGGCGCACGCTCGACCAGACCACGGTGAAAATCGACTCGCGCGAGTTGTTCCTGTAGGCGGGCGGGCGCAGTGGACGTCGCGGCGATACAGCACCTGCTGGATGAATTCGGTCTGGACGCCGCTGCCATCGCCGTACTGGACGCGCTCGGCACGGCGCTGAACGAACACGCGCCCGAGGCCCTGCAGGCAGCGCGCGGCGAAAGCACGCTGTCCGCCGCCACCTCGCCGTTTTTCCTGCCGCTGCTGCCCACCGGCATGTCTGAATCGCAGCGCGCGCTGGTGAGCGCGTTGTCGCTCGGCGCGCTGGAACGCGAATCAGCGCTGCGCCTGCTGCACGAGTGGGCCGGCACGCTCAATCCCGAGGAACCCACCGAGCGCGCACAGCGCGACTGCCGGCCGCTGCAGGACCTGCTGCGCGCCGGCGCGCTGCACGTGTACGCTGGCGACCCCGTGCGCTGCGAGGCCGCGCTGGCCGCCGCCGAGCGCCTGGGCGCGGTGCA
>JAQBXT010000037.1 GCA_027624175.1 Pseudomonadota bacterium
GCCCGCAGGTACCGGACGCGGCTGCGGGCGCGCGGGGTGCGGCTGAAGTCGGTGATGCGGCGCGACCCGGTCCTCGATGCGGTGTGCTTCGGTCCGGACACGCTGCTTTCGCCGGGCGAACAGGACGTGCTGCGGCTTTTCTGCGCGGGATTCCGCAAGCTGCCGCGGCTGCCGAGAATGGCCGCTGTATTCGGCAGCCGGGCCCGCGGCGGATCGGACGAGCGCTCGGATCTGGATGTGGCGGTGTTCCTCGGCGCGGCGCGCGATCGCGCGGCGGAGTCGCGGCTTTCGGCGATCGCGCTCAGCGCCCAGAAGCCCTACTGGCTCGACGGCTACGGCATCTCGCTGCGGCCGGTGGTCTTCTATCGCGGCGAGCCCGCGGCGTTTCTGAACGCGATCCGGGACGATCTGGAGGTCGTATGGACAAGGCCGTGATTGCGCAGACGGTCGCCGACGAAATCCGGGCGGCGAAAGACTGCATGGCCGCCGCGATGAACAATCTCACCGGAGCTTACGGCAAGGCGTATGGCCGGTGCCTGAGCGACCTCTACTACGCCTGCTACCACCTGGCGAGCGCGCTGCTCGCTTCGAAGGGGATCGCGGCCAACAGCCACGAGGCCGTGCAAAAGCTGCTCGCGCTGCACTTCGTGAAACCGGCGGCGCTGCCGCGGGACACGACCGCGAAGCTGAACGACCTGATGGACAAGCGCCATGTCGCGGATTACAGACCCTACATTCAGATCGGCACGGAGGATCTCGCCGGCTTGCGGCCCTGGATCGTGGGTTTCGTGCGCGGGGTGCTGAGGCTGCTGGGCAAATCCGCCCCGGCGCAGGAGGCCGGAGCGCTGCAGCGGGCGGTGGACGATTTCGAGAAGATCCGGCTGGAGTAAGCTCAGGGAGGGATATGACGGTGCGAACGATGGTTTCCGCGGCAGACTATGATGACTTCAGGCGGCAGTGCGAGCGGCAGCTCGCGCGCCCGCTGGCCGACCGGATGCGGTTCGGTTTTTTCCGCAATCCGAACCCGGTGCGCGATGCGCCCCGGAACCGGGCGTTCGCCTCGATGCGCGAGTACCGGCGCTTCTGCGAGCGCAGCTATCCGGCCTACTTCGGGTACGCGCGTCCCGGGCCGGCGACACCTGCGGCGTGACGGCGAAGGCGTTCAGGCCGGAGCAGGCCCGGATCATCGCCGACGCTTTCGGCAAGCACGGAGTCGACTACCTGTTCATCGGCAAGGGCGGCGCGATCCTTCTCGGGTATCCGGGCGCCACGCAGGACGTGGACCTGTTTCCGAGAAAATCGCAGGACAACGGACGACGGATGGTCGCCGCGATGAAGGAAATCGGCTTCGAGTTGAGCGGCGCAGACGAGGCCGACATCGTGAGCGGGAAGGACTTCGTGCAACTCTCCTCAGGACCCTTCGATGTCGATCTCGTGTTCGCGCCCGACGGGATCGAGAGCTACGAGGACGCGGCGAAAAGGGCCGAGCGGATCGAGAATTTTCCCGTCATGTCGATCGCCGACATCATCGCGAGCAAGCGTGCCGCGGGGAGAAAGAGGGATCTGGCCGAGCTCGAGCTGCTCGAGGAGTTCGAAAAGGTATATGAGGCTGCCAGGCATGCTCGAAAACCCGCTTGACAGGTTCATCGCTGGATTCGACCGCGCGCTGCGCGCCGTCGCCGGCGTGCAGCAGGGGCGCCGCGCGTCTCCCGCGGAGAACCTGGCGCACGCCGAGCTCACGCAGCCCGAGCGCGCACACGCAGCCGCCCTGATGCGGGTCAATCACGCCGGCGAGATTTGCGCGCAGGCCCTCTACCAGGGCCAGGCGCTCACCGCGCGCAACGCCGGGAACCGGCGCGCGCTCGAGATCGCGGCGGCGGAAGAGCAGGACCATCTCGCCTGGAGCGCCGAGCGCATCCGCGAGCTGGGCGGGCGCCCGAGCCTGCTCAATCCCCTCTGGTACGCCGGCTCGCTCGCCCTCGGGTTCGGCGCCGGCCTGCTCGGCGATGGCTGGAACCTGGCTTTCCTTGCAGAAACAGAGCGCCAGGTCGAAGAGCATCTGCAGGGGCACCTCGCACAGCTCTCGGCGGCGGACGAGCGCACGCGGGCGGTGGTGGATGCCATGCGCTCTGATGAAGCCCGGCACCGCGACACCGCGATCGCGCTCGGCGCGGCCGAGCTGCCCGGACCGGTCAAGCTGGGCATGCGGGTCATGGCGAAGGTGATGACCACTGTCGCGCACCGGATCTGACGCGCTTTGGCCATCTTCGCGCGGTTACAATTGCTGGATGACCCTCAACACCGGTACACCCGAGTCCGAACTCGAACGCCGGCTGGTTTGCGCACTTGAGGCGCGCGGCGAGATTCAGGAAGCGTACCTCTTCGGGTCGCGGGCAACGGGCCGCGCCCAATCCCACAGCGACATCGACGTCGCCGTCTGCGTCGACGCCGGCGGCCGGGGCGGCTCGGGATACGGCTATGCGGCCGAGCTGACCGCGTATCTCATGTCGGCGCTTGGCTCAAACGACATCGACGTTGTGATCCTCAACGGTGCACCGCCCGTGCTCTACCATCGGGTGCTGCGCGACGGCCGGCGCATCCTCTCGCGCGATCCGCGCGCGACCGCGGCGCGCGAGGGCTACGCGCTTTCGCGCTATTGCGACTACCTGCCCCAGCTCGCCAAGATCGAGGCGGCTCGCCGCGCGCGATGACGCGCGGGCAGCCCGATCCCGAGGTCATCCGGCGGCACCTGGCCGCGCTGCGCGAGGCGCTCTCGAACCTGCGCCGGCACGCGGGTCCTCGTGCACGGCTATCTGCAGGTTGACCTGGGGATCCTGGAGCGGGTCCTGAACGAGAGGCTCCAAAGGACCTCGAGGAGTTCGCCAGACGCGTCGAAGCGCACATGGCGCGCGCCTGATGCCGGCTTTGTCACTCCGCGCTCCGATGAAGCCCGGCCTCGCGACACGGCGATCGCCCTGGGCGCGGCCGAGATGCCCGCGCCGGCGAAGCGGGCGATGCGCGCGATGGCGAAGGTCATGACGACCATCGCCAGCCGCGTCTAGCCCTCGACGATCTCGAAATCCCTCGTAATTTCCGCGGTTTTCGCCAGCATCGCGGTGGCCGAGCAGTATTTTTCGTGCGACAGGCGTATTGCCTGTTCGACGACGTTGCGCTTGAGATTGCGCCCGCGCACCACGAAATGCGTGTGCACGCGCGTGAACACCTTGGGGTCGGTGGCGGCGCGCTCGGCTTGCAGCCGCACTTCGCAGCCGGTGACGTCCTGGCCGCTCTTCTTCAGGATCACGACCACGTCGTAGGCGGTGCAGCCGCCCGTGCCGGCGAGCACTGTTTCCATGGGTCGCGGCGCCAGGTTGCGCCCACCGCCCTCGGGCGCGCCGTCCATGGCGAGGATGTGATTGCTCCCGGTTTCCGCGATGAAGGACATCCCCACGCCAGACCAACGGACCGTGCATTCCATCAACAACCTCCAGTAAAATCAGCGATTTGTGCGATGCAGCCGACAGAATCCGCCAGCGAGATATTGCAATGCAGCAATAAATCGCGCATAATCCGCTCCTGCACGGCCGCGACCAACACGTCGCCGCCGTGTGTCTCCACCACCCTCCTCCTTTGGTGGATTCAGCGCAACTCTTCGGAGTTGCGCTTTTTTTTGTCGCAACAAGGGTTTGACGCTGAGCCGAGGGTCCCATAAAATCCGCGCCTTTTCTCCGGTAGCCGCTTCATGAAGACTTTCTCCGCAAAACCGCAGGATGTCGTGCATGGCTGGTTCGTCCTCAATGCCGAGGGCAAGGTGCTCGGACGCCTCGCGGCGCAGATCGCCACGCGCCTGCGCGGCAAGCACAAGCCCGAGTACACACCGCACGTCGATACGGGCGACTTCATTGTGGTCGTCAATGCCTCGAAGATCCGCGTCACCGGCAAGAAGGCGCTGGACAAGAAGTATTACCGGCACACCGGCTATCCCGGTGGCATCCGCGAGACGAACTTCGCCAAGATGCAGGCGCAGCATCCGGAGCGCGTGCTCGAAAAAGCAGTCAAGGGCATGCTGCCCAAGGGTCCGCTCGGCTACGCGATGCTGAAGAAGCTCAAGGTCTACCCGGCGGCAAATCACCCGCACTCGGCGCAGCAGCCGAAGGCACTCGAGGTATAAGGTAAGCTCATATGGTCGGCGATTACTACTACGGCACGGGGCGGCGCAAGAGTTCGGTTGCACGCGTATTCCTGAAGCCGGGCAAGGGTCAGTTCGTGGTCAATGGCAAGCCCGTGGACGAGTTCTTCTCGCGCGAGACCGGGCGCATGATCGTGCGCCAGGCGCTCGAAGCGACGAAAACCGTGTCAACCTTCGATATCAAGGTCAACGTGTTCGGGGGCGGAGAGACCGGGCAGGCTGGCGCGGTGCGCCATGGCATTGCACGCGCGCTGGTGGAGTACGACGCCGCCCTCAAGCCCACGCTGCGCGCGGCCGGCCTGGTGACGCGCGACGCGCGCGAGGTAGAGCGCAAGAAGGTCGGCCTGCGCAAGGCGCGCCGCCGCCCCCAGTTCTCCAAGCGCTGAACGCCGGCGCCGCGCTGTTCGCAAACGAGGCCGTCCCGCGGGGCGGCCTTTTGTTTTTTCCGGCGCGCAGATGCATCATTCCACCATGCACCTTCCCAGCAGACTGCTGAAGCTGCGCCAGCGATTCGGCATCGCCGCGCCGCGCGTCGCCGTGCGCTCCGAAGTGGCGTGGTACCTGCGCTGGGTCGGGCTCATCCTGGTGCTGGGATGTTCGGCCGCCCTGGCGGCCTGGATGTACGACGCGGGACGCCGGTTTGCCGGCTTCGACCGCAGCGAGGTGGAGCAGCAACTTGCGGACACCCGCCGCGCCCTCGAGGCCGCGCGCAGCGAGCTGGAACGCGTACGCACCGTGGCCAACGTTGCGGACAGCACGCTGTCGATTGAGCGCAGCGCGCAGGTCAAGCTGACCCAGCAGATTCGCGGCATGGAACAGGAGTCGGCGCGCCTGCGGGAGGAACTCGCGATCTTCGAAAGCATGCTCTCGGCGGAGCAGCGCGCTTCGAACCCGCTGTCCATCAACCGGTTTACCGTGGTTCCCGACGTCTTGCCTGGGGAATACCGCTATCGCCTGCTGCTGCTGCTCGCGCCAGGGAGTCGCCGCGAACGCGATTTCCAGGGACGCCTCGAACTGGTGGTCAGCCTGACGGAAGGGGGCAAAAATGCTACACTGACTTTCTCCGAGAGCGGAGACCCCAGCGCCTCAGCTTTCCGGTTGGCTTTCAGGCACTTCCATCGCGTAGAGGGCGTTTTCCGCGTGGATCCGAAAGCCAAGGTCGATAGCGTGCAGGTGCGCGTCTACGAGGGGACTTCGGACCAGGCGCGGGCAGCGCAGAGCGCCTCGCCGGGTTAAAGGAGAAACGGACCATGTTCAGCAAGAGCGTGAAATCCCAGAGCCGGATCGACAGCCTGATCGGCGCCACCACGCGCATCGAAGGCAACGTGTTTTTCAGCGGTGGCCTGCGCCTGGACGGTGCGGTGCGCGGCAATGTGGCGGCGCTGCCCGACCAGCCCGGCACCCTGGTGGTATCCGAGCACGCGCGCATCGACGGCGAGGTTGCGGCCTCGCATATCGTGGTCAACGGCACCATCGTCGGTCCGGTGCATGCCGCCGAGACCCTTGAACTACAGGTCGGCTCGCGCGTCAAAGGGGACGTGCACTACAAGGCCCTCGAGATCCAGCAGGGCGCGGTGGTCGAAGGCCGTCTCGTGCACCACGGCGCGGCGGAGCAACTCAAGGGCGTGGAGCTGAAGCTCGCGTCCGGCGGCGACAAGCCGCGCTAAACACCATTCTAAGGAGCAAGACATGAACGCAGTCACCGAAATGCCGGCGCCGCTGGTCTTCTCAGACGGCGCCGCGAGCAAGGTCAAGCAGCTGATCGAGGAAGAGGGCAACACCGAGTTGAAGCTGAGGGTGTTCGTCTCCGGCGGCGGCTGCTCCGGATTCCAGTATGGCTTCACCTTCGATGAGGTGCAGAACGAGGACGACACCGTGATGCAGAAGAACGGCGTCTCGCTGCTCATCGACCCGATGAGCTACCAGTATCTCGTGGGTGCCGAAATCGACTACCAGGAAGGGCTGGAAGGAGCGCAGTTCGTGATCAAGAACCCGAACGCGACCACCACCTGCGGCTGCGGATCCTCGTTTTCGGTCTGAGCCTGCGCTGACGCATGCCCGACAGGGGGACTTCGGTCCCCCTCGTCGTTTCTACGGCGCATAGATCGCGCCGAGCACGCGCTCTCCGCGCGCACCGGTGACCGCGGGCAGGTTGCCGGGAGCTTCCTGCAGGGTGCGCCGCGCGAGCCATGCAAATGCCGTGGCCTCGACCAGCGACGCATCGATGCCGTGGCGCTCGCTGCTTTCCACCGGCAGCGGAGCGAGCTGCTCACCCAGGCGCGCCATCAACCTGCGATTGCGCACGCCGCCCCCGCAAGCAATGACGCGCCGGGTGCCCGGGCACCAGCGCCGCATCGCGTCCGAAATGCTTTGCACCGTGAGTTCCAGGAGCGTGGCCTGCACTTGTTGCGGGTCGGGTTGCCCCGGAAGGTGCGACCGCAGCCACGACTCGTTGAACAGGTCGCGACCGGTGCTCTTGGGCGGCGGGCGAAGAAAGAAAGGTTCGGCCAGCAGATGGGCGAGCAATGTCGCGTCGAACCGCGCACCGGCCGCCCAGGCACCCTCGCGGTCGAACGGTTTGCCGAGCTTCGACTGCGCCCACAGGTCCAGCAGGCAGTTTCCCGGGCCGCAGTCGAATCCGGTGACCGGGCCGGCGGCGGGCAGGTGCGTCAGGTTGGCGATGCCGCCGAGATTCAGAACCGCGCGATCCTCGCCGCGGTCGCCGAATACTGCGGCGTGAAACGCGGGAGCAAGCGGTGCGCCTTGGCCCCCCGCCGCCACATCCCTGCTGCGGAAATCGGCCACCACGCGCACGCCGGCGAGTTCTGCGAGCAGCGCTGCATTGCCGAGCTGGAGCGTGTAGCCGGCGTCGGGACGATGGCGTACGGTCTGGCCGTGGCAGCCAATGGCGCGCACTTCGCGCGCCGCGATCGAAATCTGCGCCAGCGCATCGCCGGCTGCCGCAGCGTAGCGGCGCGCAAGCTCGTTGCCGCAAGCTGCCGCCCGTTCGAGCTCATTGACTCCCGCGCTGTTCAAGGCGAGGAGCTCGGCGCGCAGATCGGCGGGAAACGGATGGTGCGCGCTGGACAGCACCGCCGGGGCAGGACCGCCGAAGTCCACCAGGACTGCGTCGACCCCGTCGAAGCTGGTCCCCGACATCAGGCCGACGAAAAGCTCCCGGCTCACTCCAGGCGTGCGAGCGGGTTGACGGCGAGCAGGGCGAGGCGCCCGGCGAGTGACTCGGCGTGCAGCCGGTACGCTGCCAGCTCGGCTCCCGGCACCGGCTCGCCGGCGGGCATGGCGATGCCGTGCGGGTTGCGCGCCTTGCCCGCCACGCGGAATTCATAGTGCAGGTGGGGGCCGGTGGCCCAGCCGGTCTGCCCGACGTGGCCGATGATGTCGCCCTGCGCGACCCGCGTGCCCCTGCGCAGCCCCGCGGCGGCGCGCGACAGGTGCGCATAGAGCGTCGAGTACTGGCCGCGATGGCGCAGGACGACGACCTTGCCGTAACCGCCATGGTGGCCCACGGATTCGACCACCCCGTCGCCTGCAGCGCGTACCTTGGTGCCGGAGGGCGCCGCATAGTCGATGCCGGTGTGCGCGCGCCAGGAGCGCTGGAACGGATGCCTGCGCATGCCGAATCCGGAACTGATGCGCGAAAATTCGAGCGGCGAGCGCAAAAACGCCTTGCGCAGGTTGCTGCCGTCGGGGGCGTAGTAGCCGCTGCCGCCTCGCGCCAGCTCGTAGTGGACTGCGCGGTAGCTGCGGCCCTGGTTGACGAATTCCGCGGCGAGCACGCGACCCGCGCGCACCACGCGCCCGTTCAGGGTGATCTGCTCGTAGACTACGGCGAACCGGTCGCCCTGGCGCAGATCGCGGTGGAAATCGACGTCGCCGGCGAAAATGTCGGCGATCTGGATCGCTACCGAGTCCGGGATTCCCGCTGCGTCGGTCGCCGAAAACAGCGAGCTGACGATCACTCCCGAGCGCATCGCCGTCTCGACGCGCAACGGCGCCGCCGCTTCCAGCGCATGGAATCCGTCCGCTGTTCGCTCCACCGCCATCAAGGTGTCGCGCGCGACGAGGTAGCTGAGCCGTTGCAATTCGCCGCCGCCGCCGATTTCGGCCGACACCATGTGGCCCGGGCGCAGGGTGCGCAGCGCCGGCGTTCGAATCAGCTTTTGCGCATCGGCGGACGCGATCCCCATGCGCATGAGCATGCCGGCCAGGGTATCGCCGCGCTCAAACCGTTCCTCTCTCAGATAAGCACTCGCCGCCGGCAGCACGGTCACGGCGCGCAATTCGATCGGCTCGGCGCGCGCGACCTGCAACACGGGCGCCCCGGCGTCGGGCGCCGGGGCCATGGCGGCAAAAGCGGCAACCGCCCCGGACAGTGCGAGGGCGGCGATCACGGGGGCGCGCCTGAAGCGCGCGTGTTCGCTCATGGATCGGCTAGAATTCTTTGATATTCAGATGCCTGCGTCAGTCTAGCAAAGATCACCCGTGCGGCAAAACGACACGCCACCGATTGCGGAAGCCCTCGCGCTGATCAAGCGCGGCAGCGAGGAGCTGATCGTCGAGGACGAGCTGGTGCGCAAACTCAAGCGCGGCACACCGTTGCGCGTGAAGCTGGGCCTCGATCCGACGGCGCCCGACCTGCATCTCGGGCATACGGTGGTGATCAACAAGCTGCGCCACTTCCAGCAACTGGGTCACCAGGTGCAGTTCCTGATCGGCGATTTCACCGGCATGATCGGCGACCCCACCGGCAAGAACCAGACGCGCCCCCCCTTGTCGCGCGAGCAGATCCTGGAGAACGCGAAGAGCTATCGCGAGCAGGCGTTCAAGATCCTGGACGCGGAGCGCACGCAGATCCTGTTCAACTCCGAATGGTCGGACAAGCTCGGCGCCGAGGGTGTGATCCGCCTTGCGGCACGCTATACGGTGGCGCGCATCCTGGAGCGCGACGATTTCGCCAGGCGCTACCGCGGCGGCCAGCCGATCGCCGTGCACGAGCTGCTGTACCCGCTGATGCAGGGCTACGACTCGGTGGCCATGAAGGCGGACGTGGAACTCGGCGGCACCGACCAGAAGTTCAACCTGCTGGTCGGGCGCGAGCTGCAGAAGGACTACGGCCAGGAGCCGCAGTGCATCCTCACCACGCCGCTGCTCGAAGGGCTGGACGGCGTCAACAAGATGTCCAAGTCCCTGGAAAACTACGTTGGCATCGCCGAGGCGCCGCGCGAGATCTTCGGCAAGCTGATGTCGATCTCGGACGCGCTGATGTGGCGCTACATCGAGCTGCTGTCGTTTGAGCCGCTGGCAACCGTGCGCAAGTGGCGCGATGAGGTCGAGGCCGGGGCCAACCCGCGCGATGTCAAGATACGGTTTGCGAAGGAGATTGTGGCCCGCTTTCACTCGCGTGCCGCGGCCGATCGCGCCGAGGAGGAGTTTGCGCAGCGCTTCCGCCACGGGCAGACGCCGGAGGACATGCCGGAGGTGACGCTGCAGGCGCCGGCCGGCGGCCTGGTGGTGACGCAGGCGCTGAAGCAGGCGGGGTTGGCGCCGAGCGTCTCGGAGGCGGCGCGCAACATCGAGCAGGGTGGGGTGAAGCTGAACGGCGAGCGGCTGGAGGACAAGGGACTCAAGCTCGCCGCCGGCGAGACCGTGGTGGCCCAGGTGGGCAAGCGCAAGTTCGCGCGGATCAGGATCGCATGAGCGTCTACGAAATCTACGCCATCAAGTACGCGCATCACGAGCGCAACGCCAGCGCCAATTTCCTCGGCGGCGACCCGCACGACGGGCCGATGCCGATGGACTATTTCGTCTGGCTGATCCGCGGCGCGGGGCGCGAAATCGTCGTCGACACCGGCTTCAATGCGGCGGTGGCCGCCAAGCGCGGCCGGCGCGTCACGCTCCCGGTCGAGGCGGGCCTGCGCCTGATGGGCGTGGACGCCGCGACGGTGAAGGACGTCGCCATCACGCACCTGCATTACGACCACGTGGGCAATTTCGACCTGTTCCCGCAATGCACCTTTCACCTGCAGGATCTGGAGATGCAGTACGCCACGGGCCGGTGCATGGCGTCCGAGGCCATGCGCCATGCCTACGAGCTGGAGGACGTGGTCGGCATGGTGCGGCGCGTGTACGCCGGCCGCGTCAGGTTCCACGACGGCGACGGCGAGATCGCGCCGGGCGTGACGCTGCACCACGTCGGCGGCCACACCATGGGCCTGCAGATCGTGCGCGTGGCCACGCGCCGCGGCTGGGTGGTGCTGGCCTCCGACGCCAGCCACTACTACGCCAACATGGACCAGAGCCGGCCGTTCCCGATCGTCTACAACGTCGGCGACATGATCGACGGCTGGCGCAAGGCGCACGACCTGGCCGACTCGCCGGCGCACGTCATCCCGGGGCACGACCCGCTGGTGATGGAGCGCTATCCGGCGCCGGACAAGTCGCTGCAGGGGGTCGTCGCCAGGCTGGATTGACGCGCGGCGGGATTTGCGCAGGACAAGTTGGACGAGGATAAGAAGGAGGAGGAGGAGGAGCGGGAAGCGCAGGGCAAGCCCGGCGCTCCGGCAAAACAGCAATAACAACACCCCACGGACCAGGGCGCCCGCAGAGGCGCGCGGTCCATTTCGACGCCGGGCAGAGTGCCCGGCGTTTTGTTTTCAGCATGCGCAATGTGCTACAAGGCAGCGATGCAATTCGACTTTGATACGCTCGTCGAGCGCGCCGGCACCGGTGCCATGCGGTGGGAACGCTACGAGGGGCGGGATGTCGTGCCATTGTGGGTGGCGGACACCGATTTCCGCACGCCCCCGGCCGTGCTCGCCGCCTTCGCCAGGCGCATCGAGCACGGCGTGTTCGGCTACACCAGCGCGCCGCGGGCGCTGCGCGAAGAGATCGTCGCGCGCACGCAGCGGCTCTATGGCTGGCGCATCGCGCCCGAGTGGATCGTGTTCCTGCCCGGCGTAGTGCCCGGCCTGCACCTGGCGGCGCGCCACCTGGTGCCGGCGGACGGCCATGTGCTGGTGCCGACGCCGATCTACCAGCACTTCAAGCGCGCGGTGGAGCTCGCACCGCGCGCGCACGACGATGTGCCGCTCGTCCTGAGCGGCGGGCGCTGGGTGTTCGACGAGCAGCGGCTCGCCGCCGCGGTGCGCCCGGGCACCCGGCTGGTGTTCCTGTGCAACCCGCAAAACCCCGGCGGCACGATCTTCAGCCGCGCCGAGCTCGAGCGCCTGGCCGCGTTCGCGGCGCGCCACGACCTGATCGTGCTGTCGGACGAGATCCATGCCGATCTGCTGCTCGATGCGCAACCGCACGTGCCGATCGCCAGCCTGTCGCCCGAAGTATCTCGGCGCACGGTGACGCTGGCCTCGCCCAACAAGACCTTCAATTTCCCGGGCGCAGGCTGCGCCTGGGCGATCGTGGAGGATGCCGGCCTGCGCCGTGCGTTCTCATCCGATCACCACGCCACCGTGCACGACCCTTCGCTGTTCGGCTACGTGGCGGCGCTCGCGGCCTATCGGGATGCGCAGCCATGGCTGGACGCGCAGCTCGACTACCTGCGCGGCAATCGCGACCTGGTCGAGGCGGCAGTGGGCGGCCTGCGGGGCCTGGCGATGGCGCATGTGCAGGCGACTTACCTCGCCTGGATCGACGCCAACGGTCTTGGCGTCAAGGACGTGCAAGCGCATTTCCTCGAGCACGGCGTGGCCCTGTCGCCCGGGGAGCAGTTCGGCGCGCCGGGCTACGTACGGCTCAACTTCGGCACGCAGCGCGCGCGCCTGGAGGAAGCACTGCTGCGCATGCGGCGCGCGGTCGACGCGGCAGCGCGAGCCTAGCTGCGGCGCCTCCGGAGGCGCAGCACCTGCGCGCGCTCGAGCACCCGATCGAGGTGCGCATCGCGCACGCCGATGTCATGCATGTGGGCGAGCGTGCGCCGCAGGTACTCGACGTTGTGCCCGCGCCCGCCGCGGCCCTGCGCCACCAGGCGGGCGGTATGCTCGACATCGAGATCGCCCGCGAACTGGCCGTGACCTGGATCGGCGACGAAGGACAGCGCGCGCACCACGCGGCCGCGGCGCACGCGCAAGCGCACCAGGCGCGGCTGGTAGACGATATTGCGCATCTCGCGCTGCCAGAGCGTGCGCAGCACCCGTGGCGCCTCCGGCGCTTCGACGCGGAACGCCATGCCCCAGCAGGATCCGCCGCGGCACAGGCCCATCACCAGACCCGGCTTCTCAGGCGTGCCGCGGTGGCGGTGCGAGTAGATGCACAGCGAGCGGTGATAGCCGTAGAGGAAGGCGGGCGAGTGCTCGCGGTGGCCGAAGGCGGGCGCCCACATCAGCGATGCGTAGCCGAATACCCATAAGTCGCCGCGCGGCAGCAGCGCGCGAAACTGCGCCAGGTCCATCAGGTTCCGTTCAAGGTGCGGCGCACGTCGGCGACGCCATCCGCAATGCGCATTATAGAATCCACCGCGGGAGAACCACGATGACCGGCATCACGCGGCGGCCGCCGGTCGTCGGCCGCTATACCTTCCAGGAGGTCGCGCTCGCGGTACGCGTAGTTTAGAATCGCGTCCCTTGAACGCGCCCCTGCCCACCGCCGTAGACTGGTCTCTCGCTGCCCACCAGGTGCTCTCGCGCCATGGATTCAGTGTGGTGGGCTATGTGCCCGATGGCGGCCAGAAACGCATGATCGAGCTGTGCCAGGCGGATGCGCGCATGCGCACGGTGGTGATGACCACCGAGGAGGAGGGCGTCGGCCTGGCGAGCGGTGCCTG
Organism: Pseudomonadota bacterium; assembly: GCA_027624175.1. GTDB lineage: Bacteria > Pseudomonadota > Gammaproteobacteria > Burkholderiales > SG8-39 > JAABQT01. Next base: position 12,987 of record JAQBXT010000037.1, read on the forward strand.
GCTGGGCGGCGCGAAAACCGTGCTGCTGATGCAATCCAGCGGCGTAGGCAACATCATCAATGCACTGGGCATGTTGCGCGAATGCCGTATTCCCGCGCTGATCCTGGTCACCATGCGCGGCGAGTACGGCGAGTTCAATCCCTGGCAGGTGCCGATGGGCCAGGCGACGCCGGACGTGCTGCGCGCGATGGGCGTCACGGTCCAGCATGCCGACTCCGCTGCCGAGGTCGCCGAACAGGTGGATGCGGCGGCGCGGCTTGCACTGGGCAGCTACCAATGCGCGGCAGTGCTGATCTCGCAGCGTGTCATCGGCATCAAGAGCTTCCAGGACCAGACCAGCCAATGAGCCTGCACCGGCGCGACGTGGTGAAGGCTCTGCTGTCGGATCGCGGCGGGCTGCTGGTGGTCGCCGGCCTGGGCTCGACGGCCTGGGATTGCACCGCGGCGGGAGACCATCCCCTCACGTTTCCCATGTGGGGCGCCATGGGATGCGCGGCGATGACCGGGCTGGGGCTGGCGCTCGCCCAGCCCGCGCGGCGCGTGCTTGTGATCACCGGCGACGGCGAAATGCTCATGGGCCTTGGAGCGCTTGCGACCATCGGTGTGCAAAGGCCAGACAACCTGTCGGTGGTGGTGATCGACAACGAGCGTTACGGCGAGACCGGGATGCAGGAAACGCACACGGCGCACGGCGTGGACCTCGCCGCGATGGCGCGGGCCGCGGGATTCATCTCGGGTCTGCTATTGCGCGACGCCGCGGGCGTGGCAGCGCTGCGCAAATCGATTCACGAGACCTCGGGACCCCACTTCGCCCAGGTGAAGGTCGCGGTGGAGAAAATCCCGCTGGTGCTGCCGCCGCGCGAAGGGGCTCTGCTCAAGACCAGGTTTCGATCTGCATTGCTGGGCGCGGCTGCGGACTTGCAGTGAGGCTCGTCGCAGCGCTCCTGTTTTTCTGGTGCACTGCGGGGGCTGCGGAGCTGCCGTCCTGGAGCGGCGGGCCAACACCCGCGCTGCGCCTGCAGGACCTGGAGGGCAAGGTCCACTCGCTTGCGGACTACCGCGGCAAAGTGGTGCTGATCAATTTCTGGGCGACCTGGTGCGCGCCTTGCCGCTACGAGATGCCCTCGATCGAGAAACTGCGCGAGTCGCTCAAGGGCCGGCCCTTCGCCGTCCTGGCGGTCAACCTCGGCGAGCCCGAGCCGCGCATCCGCGCCTTCCTGCACGAGGTGCCGCTGCGCTTTCCGGTCTTGCTCGACAGCGACGCGGTCGCCGCCAAGGCCTGGAAGGCGAAAGCGCTCCCGGCGACCTTTGTCGTCGGACCCGACGGCCGCGTGCGCTACCGCTATATCGGCGAGCTCGATTGGTCGCGCGACTCGGTGCGCAAAGCCATCGTCGCTTTGCTGCCGCGGTAGCTAAAGGACCTTGCCGGGGTTCATCAGGCCCTGCGGGTCGAACGAGCGCTTGAGGGCGCGCATTAGCTCCAGTTCGAGCGCGTCCTTGTAGTGGCGGATCTGCTCGCGCTTCGACTGCCCCAGGCCGTGTTCGGCCGAGATGGATCCGCCGAGCGCCGCCACCACGCCGTAGACGATGCGATTCACTTCTTCACGCCGGGGGAGCAGCGCCTGGTCGCCGACGTTGTAGTGGATGTTGCCGTCGCCGATGTGGCCGAAGGCGTACACCGGGACGCCCGGCAAGGCCGACTCGAGCGCCGCACCGACGCGCTCGATCAATTCCGGCACTTTCGACACCGGCACGGACACGTCGTGCTTGACGTTGGCGAACTGCGCCTCCGGAATCGTCTCGCGTATTTTCCACAGCGACTGCGACTGCGTCGTGCTCGAGGCGAGCACCGCGTCCTGCGCGAGGTTCGAGCAATCCGCGAGGGCCTGCTCCACCAGCGCCGCCAGCGTCGCGGGCGTGCCCGTGTCGGCGAACTCCGCGAGTACGTACCAGGAATGCGGGCGCGAAAGCGGATCGCGGATCGCGGGCGCATGCTTGAGCACTGCCTCGAGGCAGCCGCGCGACACCAGTTCGAAGGCGCTGATGCGCTCGCCGAGCCTGGCGCGCAATTGCGCCAGCGATTCGACCGCGTGCGCAGGATTGCGCATGGCGATCCACGCCGTGACGTTCGCCGTCGGCCTGGGGTGCAGCTTCAGCACCGCGGCCGTGATCACCCCCAGGGTCCCTTCGGCCCCGAGGAACAACTGCTTCAGGTCGTAGCCGGTGTTGTCCTTGCGCAGCGCACGAAGTCCGTCCCACACGCGCCCGTCGGGCAGCACCACCTCCAGCCCCAACACCTGCTCGCGTGCGTTGCCGTAGCGCAGGACGCTGACGCCGCCCGCATTGGTGGAGAGGTTGCCGCCGATCTGGCAGCTGCCCTCTGCGCCGAGCGACAGCGCGAACAGCCGCCCGGCCTGCGCCGCGGCACGCTGGATATCCGCCAGCACGCAACCCGCTTCGACCGTCAGGGTGTCATTCAGCGCGTCGACGGCGCGAATGCGGTCGAGCCGCGACAGCGACAGCACGATTTCGGGCCGCGTTCCCGTGGGGACCGAGCCGCCCGAGAGTCCCGTATTGCCGCCCTGGGGCACGATGGCGATGCCCTCGCGCGCACACAGGCCGACCAGCGCCGAGACTTCGGCGGTATGCGCGGGCCGCAGCACGCACAGCGCGTCGGCGTGGTACTGCCTGCGCCAGTCGGTGGTGTAGGCCGCGGTGTCCTGGGGCGAGGTGAGAACGTACTTTTCGCCGACCAGCGCAGCGAACGCGGACTGCAGGCGGGCATCCATGTTCGGTATTATCGCCCGATGAACACCACCAGCCACGATCCCGCCCGGGGCGCGCTGCCCTTCAGCGCCGGCGCCGTTGCGCAAGGCATCGAGGAGGCGATCCTGTCGCGCCGCAGCCTGCGCGCGTTCAAGCCCGACCCGGTGCCGCGCGAGACGGTGGAGCGGCTCCTCGCGCTCGCCAGCCGCGCACCCTCAGGCACCAACATCCAGCCCTGGAACGTCTACGCGGTCGCCGGCGAGGCGCGCGATCGGCTTACCGCCGCGATGCATGCCGAGGTCCTGCAGCACGGCGAAGAGGGCTGGACGCGCGAGTTCGAGTACTACCCCACGAAGTGGCGCGATCCCTACCTCGCGCGCCGCAGGAAGCTGGGCTGGGACCTCTATGGCCTGCTAGGCATCGGCAAGGGCGAGCGCGACAAGACCCGCCTGCAGCACGCGCGCAACTACCTGTTCTTCGACGCCCCGGTAGGCCTGGTGATAACCCTGGAGCGCGACCTGCCGGTCGGCGCCTGGCTCGACACCGGGATGTTCCTGCAGAACCTGATGCTCGCGGCGCGCGGCTTCGGGCTGGACACCTGCCCGCAGGCCGCGATTGCCTCGGCGCACACGGTGTTGCGGCGCGAGCTGCAGATCCCGCAGCAGGAAGTGGTGGTCTGCGGCATGTCGCTGGGCCGTGCGCGCGCGGACGCGATCGAGAACACGCTGGTCACCGAGCGCGAGCCGGTGGCGCGCTTCGTGCGATTCTTCGGCTTTTGATGCGCGCGTGTCTCGTGGCGCTGTGCCTCGCGGCGGCGCCGGTCTGCGCGCAGGAGCCGGCGCTGGTGGTGGGCGCCGTGCTGCCCGAAACGGGGCTGCTGGCTGACCTCGCCGGCGACATGCGCAAGGCGCTCGTGCTCTGGCAGGAGGAACGCAACGCTGCGGGCGGCTTGCTCGGGCGGCGCATCGAGTTGCGCATCCTGGACGATCGTTCGGAAGCCATCGCCTCGGCCGCGCTGTATGCGCGCCTGATCGACGCCGAAGGTGCGCAGCTGCTCATCGGGCCCTTCGGCAGCGCGGCGACCGTGACGGCGGCGGCCGTGGCCGAGCGATCGCGCAGGATCCTGGTGAACGCGACGGGCGTAACGCGCGGCGCGCAACGCGCCGGAGGGCGCTACGTGTTCCAGGTGCCTGCGCCCGTCGCCGAGTACGGGCAGGGTGCTCTCGAGGTGGTCATGGCGATGGGATACCGGCGGCTGCACGTCGTCGCGCGCGGCGACCCAGTGGCGCGCGAAGCGGCGGCGGGCCTGGTAAAGAAGGCGCTTGACGCCGGACTCGAGCCAGGACAGGTGCACCCCGCATCGCCTACCGAGCGGGACTACGCCGCGCTGATCGGCATGGCGCGCGCGCGCGACGCCCAGGCCTGGATCGCGTTCGGCCAGCCCGAGGACGCGGCGGAGATGGTGAAGTCGTTCAAACGCGTCGGTTACGCGCCGCGGCTGTTTCTGGCGCAAGGGGCCGCCGATCCGCACTTCCTGCGGTTCGTGGGACAGGACGCCGAATTCGCGCTGGGACTTTCGGCTTACGATCCGCGCTTCACCACGCGCGGCAATGCGGCCTTCGTGCAGGCCTGGCGCAAGCGCTGGCAGGGCGCGCCCGGCGTCTTTGGGGCCGCGACTTATGCAGCGGCGCGGGTGCTCGAGGCGGGCGTGGTCAAGGCAGGGGCGCTGGACCAGGAAAAGCTGCGCGAGGCGCTCGCGGCGCTCGATACCGAGACGCCGATCGGCCGCTACCGGGTGGACAGCGACGGCGGGCAACTGGCGGCCAAGCCGGCGGTCATGCAGGTCATCGCCGGGCGGCGCGAGGTGGTCTGGCCGCGCGCACTCGCCACGGCACAATGGCGTCTTCCGTATCCACGCTGGGATGAAAGGCGGGTTCATGCCGCTCAATAGGACGTTCCTGTTCGCGCCGGGCAACCATCCGCGGCGCGTCGAGAAGGCGCTCGGCCTGGGCGCCGACGCCGTGATTCTTGACCTGGAAGATGCAGTGGCGAGCGCGGACAAGGCGGCGGCGAGGAAACCGGTTGCCGAAGCGCTCAAGCGCCCGCGCCGTTGCCGCGGCTACGTGCGCGTGAATGCGCCCGCCACGCCGTTCTGCTATCGCGACCTGGTGGAGACGATCCACGACAAGGTGGACGGCGTGGTGCTGCCCAAGGTGGAGAGCGCCGCCGACCTGCACGCAGTCGACTGGCTGATTGCGGCGCTCGAGCGCGAGCAGGGCATGGTCGAGGGGTCGATCGACCTCATCCCTTTGGTGGAAACCGCGGCCGGCGTGGCGCGCGTGGACCGCATCGTGCAGGCGCGAAACCTCAGGCCCTACCCTGGCGCCTGGCGGGTGAAGCGCGTCGCGTTCGGCGCCGCCGACTTCAGTCTCGATGCCGGTTTGCTGCCCTCGCACGAAGAGCCCGAACTGGCCGAGGCGCGCGCGCGCGTGGTGCTCGCCTCGCGCGCCGCGGGCATGGAAGGTCCGCTCGACAGCCCCTGGTTTCACCTGCGCGACGTGGAGGGCTTCAAGCGCGCCCTGGAGCGCAGCCGCCGCGGTGGTTTCCAGGGGCGGCTGTGCGTGCACCCGGACCAGGTGCCGGTGGCCAACGAGGCGTTCACCCCCAGCGCCGACGAGCTGGCCCGCGCCGAGCGCATCGTCGCCGCGTTCAAGGAAGTCGAGGCGCGGGGCGCGGCGGCGGTGGAGGTGGACGGGCAGATGGTGGACTATCCCGTCGCCTATCGCGCGCAAGCGCTGCTGGATACCATGCGCGAGATCCGCAGCCGGGGCGGCTGAGCGTCCTGCACCCGATCCTGCTCCCGCTCGCGGTCACGCTCGCGATCCAGACCCTGGTCGCGTTCGCGATCTACAGCGCCCCCGTGATGGCGCCGGTCGCGGGTCCCGCGCTGGGCGTGGCGCCCGCGGCGGTCGGCTACTTCATCGCCATCGCCTATGCGGGCAGCATGCTCGGCTCGGCGGCCGCCGGGGGCTGGGTGGCGCGTTTCGGCCCGATCCGCGTCAGCCAGGCGGGCCTGTGCCTGTGCCTTTGCGGACTGGCGCTGGCGGCGAGCGCCTGGCCGCCACTGGTGCTGCTGGGCGCGTTCGTGATCGGCGTGGGCTACGGCCCGACCACGCCGGCGAGCTCGGTGATCCTGGTGCGCGCCGCGCCGCCGTCGATGTTTTCTCTCATTTTCTCTGTCAAGCAGACCGGCGTGCCGGCGGGCGGCGTACTCGCCGGGGCACTCGTGCCCGTTCTGGTGCTGGCGGTGGGCTGGGAATGGACCGCGCTGCTGATCGGGGTCTGCTGCTTTGCGCTGGCGCTGGCCATCGCGCCGGTGCGCGCCCGTTACGACATCGGGCTCAACCCGGCGGCGCCGATCTCACTGCGCGCGGCATTCCAACCGGTCGGGCTGGTGGCGCGCTCGCCCCGGCTGCGCGAAATGGCGGTGACTTCCTTCGTCTACGGCGGCGTGCAGATCACGCTGGTCACCTACCTCGTGACCTTCCTCATCGACAGCTTCGCGCTCACCCTGGTGCTCGCGGGCATCGTCATGGCGGTTTCGCAGGTGGCGAGCGTCGCGGGCCGGATCGTCTGGGGCGCGCTTGCCGACCGGGCGCTCGCGCGGCGCACCATGCTTGGGCTGCTCGGTCTGGGGATGGGCGTATCCGCCCTGGCGACGCTGGCGGCGCGCCCGGATTGGCCGGGCTGGCTGCTGCTCACCTTTGCCTCGCTGTTCGGCGCCACCGCGGTGGGCTGGAACGGCGTGTTCCTGGCCGAGGTGGCGCGCATCGCACCGCAGGGAATGGTCAGCCAGGCCACCGGCGGCTGCCTGTTCTTCACCTTTCTCGGCGTGGTGGTGACGCCGCTGGTCTTCAACCTCGTGCTCGCGCTCGGCGGCAGCTACGGCCTGGCCTATGCGCTGCTCGGGATGCCAGGGCTGATCGTGGGCGCCCGACTGCTGCTGTGGCGTGAAGGCTAGCGTGTCGCGCGACGTGATCCTGGTTCACGGGCTGTGGGTGCCCGCAGTGGTGATGACGCCGCTTGCGGCTCGGCTGCAGGCCGCGGGATTCCACTGCCATCTGTTTTCCTACCCCGGGCGCGAGCGGCCGCTGCGGGCGCACGCGGAGCGGCTGGCGCGTACCGCGCGCGACATCGGGCCGGCGCATTTCGTCGGGCATAGCCTCGGCGGCCTGGTGGTGCTCGAGGCTATGCTGCGTCATCCTGAGACCTTGGTTGTGAACGCCGTGCTCCTCGGCACTCCCGCGCGCGGCAACTTCGCCGGCCGGCGCCTCGCGCAGCATGGCTGGGGGCGCTGGTTCCTGGGCGCGAGCGAACCCTTGTGGCGCGAAGGCCGCGCGGCGCGCTGGATGCGTCCCGAACCGCTCGGGGTCGTCCCGGGCACAGTCGCGCTCGGGCTCGGAAGACTGTTCGGCGCGCTGCCGGGGCCAAACGACGGTGTGGTGCGCGTCGAGGAAACCGCAGTCGAAGGAATGCGCGAGCGCATCGTGCTGCCGGTCGGCCACAGCGCGATGCTCCTTTCCGCGCGCGTCGCCGCGCAGGTGGTGGCCTTTCTGCGTGATGCGCGTTTTTCTCATCCTGCTTAGCGCCGGTACGCTCGCGGGCTGCGAGACGCTGGCGTACTACGGCCAGGCGGCGGGCGGGCAGTTCGCGCTCAGCGCGGCCGCGCGGCCGGTGCCGCAGGTGCTCAACGATCCTGACGTGGCGCCCGTGTTGAAGGCGCGCCTGCGCGCTGCAATTGAACTGCGCGACTACGCCACGCGCGTTCTCGCATTGCCGGACGGCGGCGCCTACCGCAGCTACGCCGATCTCGAGCGGCCCTATGTCTTGTGGAATGTCGTGGCGACGCCTGAATTCGCGCTCGAGCCCGTGCAGTCCTGCTTTCCGATCGCGGGATGCGTCGCCTACCGCGGCTACTATGACCGCGAGGACGTGCAGCGCCACGCCGCCGAGCGGCGCGCTGCCGGTTACGACGTCGTGGTGTACGGCGTGCCGGCGTATTCGACGCTCGGCTGGTTCGACGATCCGCTCCTGTCGAGCTTCATCGATTATCCGGACGCGGAGCTGGCGCGGCTCATGTTCCACGAGCTCGCGCACCAGGTGGCTTACGTGAAGGACGATTCCGCCTTCAACGAATCGTTCGCCGTCGTCGTCGAGCGCGAGGGCGTGCGGCGCTGGCTGGCAGGTGCCGGGCGCGAGGCCGCACGCGCGGAGCGGGCGGCCGCCGATG
>JAQBXT010000113.1 GCA_027624175.1 Pseudomonadota bacterium
AAACGCAACATTGTTCAATCAGATCAGGTGCCTGCGCTCCGGCGCGGAGCGCTTAACCGGACAGTAGTGTCAGTGATTAGCTGCTTTGTTCACGTCCCGCCCTTGAGGGGGCCGGCCCCTTCAGGTCGGGCGAGGCCACTAGCAGCAGCGGCTTGTCGAGTTCCTGCGCGTCGGAGATGCTCGCGCCCAGGATCAGCAGAATCGCGACGAGAGCATACAACCACACGGCGGTGCTGGTCGTGCCGATGGGCGGCCAGCACATCGGCTTCATCCTCAACCGTGCCACCGACGTGAAGCTCGCCACCCTGTTTCCCGAGCACGCGCCTTCCGCGAAGGTTGCCGATCCTGTCTTTTTCGGCGGCCCGGAGAAGGTCAACGCAATCTTTGCCGTGGTGCCGCGTAATCCCGGCGGGACGTCGGTGCGGCTTTTCGGTGAACTCTTCGTGACCGTGCAGGCGGAAGTCGTCGACAGCATCATCGAGCAGACGCCGAACGACGCGCGCTATTTTGCCGGGTTCGTCGGCTGGCGCCCGGGCGAGCTTGCCGCCGAGCTCGAGGCCGGTTTCTGGTACATGGCCGACCCCGACGCGGCCCTGGTCTTCAGCGACGACACCGGTTCGATGTGGGAGGCGCTGATCAAGCGCCTGGGCAAGCGCCAGCCGCCAGGCGAGGGCATGCAAGAGGTATAGCGCAGCGAGCGCGGTAAAATCGGCACTACGGAAGTTGGGGCGCCCTCTCACGGGGCGCTTTTTTTCGTTTACCGTGGACACCGAGATGAATGCACCCGCGCCCCAGTTCGACCCCGAGTCCGCCCGCTTCGGTGCCTCGCGCACGCAAAAGCGCCTCGAGGACGACCGATTGCTCCTGGGCAAGGGCCTGTTCAGCGACGACCGGCGCTTCGAGAACGAGGTTGTGCTGGTGGTGGTGCGCTCGCCGCACGCGCACGCGAAGATCAAGTCCGTGGAACTCGCCGCGGTGCGCGCCGCGCCGGGCGTGCTCGCGGCCTGGACCCTGGCGGAGCTCGCCGCCGACGGCGTGAAGCACATCCCGGTGCCGCCGCTGTTCAAGCGCGCGGACGGCGCGCCGATGTCCGCACCCCTGCGCACGCCGCTCGCCGGCGAGCGCGCGCTTTACGTCGGGCACCCGGTGGTCGCGGTCGTCGCGCAGTTGCGCCGACAGGCCGAGGACGCGGCCGAGCTCGTCGAAATCGATTACGAGGATCTCCCCTGCGTGGTCGATCCGCGCGATGCGGTGAAGCCGGGCGCGCCGCAGCTATGGCCCGAGGCGCCGGGCAACGTCGCCGCCGAGACGCGCTACGGCAAGGCGGACGAGACGAAGGCGGCCTTTTCGCGTGCGGCGCATGTCACCGAAATCGAGCTCCACAACCAGCGCGTCATCGCCATGGCGATGGAGCCGCGCTGCGCCATCGGCGTGCACGAGCAGGGCCGCACGACTGTGTACACGCAGTGCCAGACGCCCTCCAGCGCGCGCGACCTGCTGGCGGCGGCCTTCGGCGGCAAGCCCGTGGAGTTCCGCATCGTCAACGGCGACATTGGCGGCGGCTTCGGCGTGAAGACCGGATTGACGCCCGAGGACGTGCTGGTGGCTTATGCCGCGAGAAAGCTCGGGCGGCCGGTGCGCTGGCGCGGCGACCGCAGCGAAGAATTCCTCGCCGCGCACATGGGCCGCGACATGCATTTCAAGGCGGCGCTGGCGCTCGACAAGGACGGGCGCATCCTGGCGCTGCGCCTGCACATGCTCGGCAACATGGGTGCGGTGCCGGTGGGCTCCTCGGCGATGATCCCGCTCGCCATGGTGGCCAAGGTGCAGACCTCGGTATACCGCGTGCCCGCGGTGGACTACCACTTCCAGGGCGTGCTCACCAACACCATGGCCACCGGCGCCTACCGCGGTGCAGGCCGTCCCGAGGGCAACTATCTCATCGAGCGCCTGGTGGAGAAAGCAGGGCGCGAGATGGGCATCGACCCGGTGGAGATCCGCAGGCGCAACCTCCTGCAGCCGGCGGACTTCCCTTACACCACGCACGCGGGCGAAATCTACGACGTGGGCAACTTCCCGCGCATGCTCGACGGGCTGCTCGAGGTCGCGGACTGGGCGGGCTTTGCCGCGCGCGCCGCACGATCCAGACAGCGCGGCAAGCTCCGCGGCCGTGGCCTGGCGGCCTACCTCGAGTGGACCGGCGCGCTACCCACTGAAACCGTGGACATCGAGGTGGACGCCGAAGGCCACGTCACGGTGTTCTCCGGAACGCAGGCCATGGGCCAGGGGCTCGAGACCACCTATGTCCAGCTCATCACCGAGGTGCTGCAGATCCCCGCCAAGGGCGTGACGATCGTGCAGGGCGACACCGATCGCGCCAACGGCGTCGGCAGCGTCGGCTCGCGCTCGGCGTTCGTCGGCGGCTCGGCGGTGGTGGCCGCGGGGCGCACGCTCGTCGTGCGTGCCAAGGAGCTTGCGGCGGATGCGCTCGAGGCGGCGCCGGCGGACATCGAGCTGCGCGATGGGCGCTACTTCATCGCCGGCACCGACCGCTCGGCATCGCTCGCCGAGCTCGCCTCGCGCCAGACGGAGAAGCGCATCCGCGTGTCGGCGACGCAGACGCCCTCGACGCCGTCGTGGCCGAACGGCGCGCAGGCCTGCGAGGTGGAGATCGATCCCGAGACGGGCGAAGTGGCGCTCGTGCGCCTTTCCAGCCTGGATGACATCGGCCGCATCATCAATCATGCCATCGTCGAAGGGCAGATCCAGGGCGGCATGGCACAGGGCGTCGGTCAGGCGCTCTACGAGCAGGCGGTGTACGACGCCGAGAGCGGCCAGCTGCTCACCGGCTCGCTGATGGACTACTGCGTGCCGCGCGCCGACCAGTTCCCGCCGTTGACGAATGCCTTCGACGAGAGCGTGCCCTGCCAGACCAACCTGCTGGGGGTGAAGGGCTGCGGCGAAATCGGCACCATCGGCGCGGTGCCGGCGGTGGTGCACGCGGTACTCGACGCGCTCGCGCCATTCGGCGTGGCGCACCTGGAAATGCCGCTCACGCCCGAAAAGATATGGCGCGCGATGCATCGCAGCTGATTCCCATGCGCGACGGGACGAACCGTGTCTTCGGTTACGCCGTGCTCGTGTCGCTCCTGCTGCACGCGCTGCTGCTGCTTGCACTGCCGTCCCTGCGTGAGATGTCGGCGTCCCTCCCGGCGGCGCCCGCCCCACTGGTCGCGCGCCTCCTGCGCCTGCCGCCGCCACCGGCGCCCGTTGCCGCGGCAGCGCC
>JAQBXT010000038.1 GCA_027624175.1 Pseudomonadota bacterium
GGTCGCCACGCGGCGGCGCGCGAGGCGGGTGCCGCGGTGATGCGCCTGCTGCGCGAGGGCGGTCCGCTGCCGCGCGACCTCGTGACGCGCAAGAGCATCGAGAACGCCTGCGCCGCAGTGGCGGCGACGGGTGGCTCGACCAACGCGGCGCTGCATCTGCCGGCAATCGCGCACGAGGCCGGCATCCGCTTCGACCTGGATGATTTCGCGCGCGTGGCAAAGCGCACGCCGCTCATCGCCGACATGAAGCCCGGGGGCCGGTTTCTCGCCAAGGACCTGCATACGGCAGGGGGCGTGTACAGCGTGCTGAAAGAGCTGTTGCAGCGCGGTGCGCTGCACGGCGATTGCCTGACACTGTCCGGAAAGACGCTCGAACAGGTTCTCGCCGGGCATGCGGGCGCGGACGGCGATGTCGTGCGCCGCGAACCGATCTCCCCGACCGGCGGACTGGTGGTCCTGAAGGGCAACCTCTGCCCGGACGGCGGCCTGATCAAGGTCGCGGGCCTGAACACCCTGGTATTCGAGGGTCGGGCGCGCGTATTCGACAGCGAGGAAGCCTGCACGGCAGTGGTGCGGGCGCGCAAGGTGCGGCCCGGCGACGTGCTTGTCATCCGCTACGAAGGACCGCGGGGCGGGCCCGGCATGCGCGAGATGCTGGGCGTCACCGCACTCATCTACGGCCAGGGTCTGGGTGAAAAAGTGGCCCTGCTGACGGACGGCCGGTTTTCCGGTGCGACGCGGGGGATGATGATCGGCTACGTGTCCCCGGAGGCGGCGGCGGGTGGTCCGATCGCGCTGGTGCGCAACGGCGATCGGATCACGATCGATGCGCGCAAGGCGCTCGCTACCCTGCACGTGCCGAAGGCCACGCTGGCGGCGCGGCGCCGGGCATGGAAGCCGCCCCGGCGTGCACCGTTGCAAGGGGTGCTGGAAAAATATGCCCGCCTGGTCGGCCCGGCCAATCGCGGCGCAGTCACGCACTCGGGAGGTAAGCGCTGAGCGCGCGCGATGCTGCACCGCGCAGCGAACCGCATGAAGAATGTTTGCGTTTTCTGCGCGCAACATGTCGCGCGCGCATTGTGTTCGCGCTGCGATCTGATTATGATTCACGCTCGTTCGCGCAAGGGGAAAGTGACCGGCCATGCGATCCGTTACCAAAGCTGATCTCGTCGAAGCGGCCGCGCGGGCCGGAAATCTGAGCAAGTCGAGCGCGGGCGAAGCGGTCAATGCGGTGTTCGATGCGATCGTGGCGGGCGTAGCGAAGGGCAACCGTGTGACGGTGGTGGGTTTTGGCACTTTCCTGCCGCGCAAGCGCAAGGCCCGCGCCGGGCGCAGCCCACTGAACGGCAAGGAGATCCGCATATCCTCCAAGACCGTGCCGGCTTTCGCCGCGGGCCAGGGTTTCAAGGACCGGGTCGACAGCCGCTAGCGGGCGCAAGGAACATCCAAGGGCTGCGCGCATTGGCGCGCAGCCCTTTGTTTTGGCGTATATTGCAAAGCACAATCAGGCTTGGCAGAATTCCGCAGGTCATGGACAACTTACTGATCCTCACCCTGGACAGTCACGGCGTGCCGCATCGCTGGGTCAGCTGGCAGCAGGCCTGTTTCTACTACGCGAAGAATCTGGTGGCGTGGACGCTCGGCGAGCGCACCTTCACCTTTCGCGGCGGCGTGTCGCGGCTTACGGGGGCGCGCTCGGGCATCACGGCGCATTCGATCATCGCGATCCGCGGCCGGGCGCTGGCGGCCAGGGGATTCAATCAGGTGCCGCCGCTCAACAACCGCGAGCTGTTCCGTCGCGATCGCCATACCTGCGCCTACTGCGGCGGCGAATTCAGCTATTTCCGGCTGACGCGCGACCACATTACGCCGCTCTCGCGCGGCGGGCGCGACACCTGGATGAACGTGGTCGCCGCGTGCCGTCACTGCAACGGGCACAAGCGCAACCGGCTGCCCGAAGAGTCGGGGCTCGAGCTCATGTACGCGCCTTACGTGCCGAACAAGGCCGAGTACCTGATCCTCACCAATCGGCGCATCTTCGCCGACCAGATGGAGTTCCTGCGGCAGCATGTGGCGGCGCACAGCCGCCTGGTCCGGGCCCCTGCCTGAGTTCTGGCGTAATAGCGGCTATCGCCTCCTGCAAAAGGACGCGGCCGGTCGGCTGAGCATTACCGACGACTTCTTGCGCGCGTACTACCTGCGGCCGGAAATCCACCCGGTGGAGGAATCCTGCGACGCTGAACTGCGCCTGCACGCCGCGCTGATGGACGCGCCGCGGCGCGAGATCGGCGCCGCGGAGATCGAGTCCGTCTTGGACGAGGACGCCCGGCACAACTACCGCATGCTGCTCGGGTTCCGCGACCGGCTGCTGGCGGCGGGTACGGTCGAGGGCTGCTACATGGGCCTGTTCAAGGGTGCGGTGGACGTGCCGCCATTGTTCATCGAGCAGCTGGCGCACGTGATTCTGCGCAATCTGCTCGAAGGCTGCGAAGATCCGCTCAGGCTGCGCGCGGCGGAACTGTTCTTTCGCGAGCAAAAAGCGACGCTGCAGGACGGGCACCTGCTGCTCGCGGACCGCGAGACCATCGAGATGCACGCTTCGGGCAATCGCTACGGCAGCATCGGCAAGCTGATCGTCGAGGCGCAGGGCGCGCTGGCCGCGGTGAACCTCGATGTTCTCGAGCGCGCCAATGCCGGGATCTACTGGGAACGGGAATCGCGCCACGACACGGTGATCAGCCTGACCTACGGCCGGCCGGCGCTCGATGCCTTGTGCGGCGTGATCGAGTCCTGGGTGGCGCATTTCCACGGCCTGCAGGTGCGCGTGAAGCCGCTGCGCAAGATCGAGGAAGCGCGCTGGGCCTGGCACATCGGCCTGGATGCCGAGTCCACCGAGATCCTGAATGAGCTGTGGTCGGGCGGCGAAGTGGACCCGGGCCGCATGCGCAACATCGTCGCCCTGTTCGGTGTCGAGTTCGCCGAGCCCGCGGCGATGCGCCCGGACATCGCCGGGCGCACCGTATACCTTGCGCTGTCCGCGAATGCCGATCAGGTGGTGCGCATGAAGCCGCAGAACCTGCTGCTGAACCTGCCGCTGAATGAAGCCTGAGTACTGGGACCGCGCCAAGCGCACGCTGGCGCGGCGCGATCCGGTGCTGGCCGCGATCATGCGGCGCCATCCGCGCGTGCACCTGTTGGCGCGGGGCGAGCCGTTCCAGACCCTGGCGCGCGCCATCGTCGGACAGCAGATCTCGGTCAAGGCAGCGCAGTCGGTGTGGAATCGCGTCCTGGAAGTCGCTCCCGGGATGACGCCGGCCGAGATCCTGGCCTTGCGGCGCCCGCGCCTGCGCGCCTGCGGACTCTCCGACCGCAAGACGGAATACATCGCCGACCTGGCGCGCCATGTCGCGGAGGGCACGCTGCACGTGCACCGCTGGCCGCAGATGGACGACGAGGCGGTGATCGGCGAACTGGTCGAGGTGCGCGGCATCGGTCGCTGGACCGCGGAGATGTTCCTGATGTTCAGCCTGCTGCGGCCCGACGTGTACCCCCTGGGAGACCTGGGCCTGCTCAAGGCGGTGCGGCTGAATTTCTTCAAGGGGCGCAAGGTGCCCCTGTCGCGCATCAGGGCGCTCGGTGCGTCCTGGCAGCCCTGGCGCTCGGTCGCCACCTGGTACCTGTGGCGGTCGCTCGACCCGGTGCCGGTAGAATACTGAGCGCGTGAAAACCACCTTCCTCGACTTCGAGCAGCCGATCGCCGAGCTCGAACAGCGCATCGAAGAGCTGCGCTTCGTGCAGGACGACTCGGCGGTCGACATCTCCGATGAGATCCAGCGGCTGACGAAAAAGAGCCAGACGCTCACCAAGGAGATTTACGCCAAGCTCACGCCCTGGCAGGTGGCGCAGGTGGCGCGGCATCCGCAGCGGCCCTACACGCTCGACTACGTCGGCATGCTGTTTACCGGCTACGAAGAACTGCATGGCGACCGCACGTTCGCCGACGACGCGTCGATCGTCGGCGGCCTGGCGCGCTTCGACGGCTTGCCCTGCATGGTGATCGGCCACCAGAAGGGCCGCGACACGAAGGAAAAGATCGCGCGCAACTTCGGCATGCCCAAGCCCGAGGGCTATCGCAAGGCGCTGCGCCTGATGAAGCTGGCGGAGAAGTTCGAACTGCCGCTGTTCACCTTCGTCGATACGCCGGGGGCTTATCCCGGCATCGACGCCGAGGAGCGCGGGCAATCCGAGGCCATCGGCCGCAATCTCTACGCCATGGCGTCGCTGCGCACGCCGATCATCGCCTCGATCATCGGCGAAGGCGGGTCGGGCGGCGCCCTGGCGATCGCGGTCGGCGACACCACCCTGATGCTGCAGTACGCGACTTACTCGGTGATCTCCCCGGAAGGTTGCGCCTCGATCCTGTGGAAAAGCGCCGACAAGGCGGCGGAGGCGGCCGATACGCTCGGCATCACCGCCAACCGGCTGAAAACCCAGGGCCTGGTGGACAAGATCGTCAACGAACCGCTGGGCGGCGCGCACCGCGACCCGCAGGCCGCGGCGCTATCGCTGAAAAAGGCGCTCGCCGAAGTGCTGCGGCAGCTGCGCGACAAGCGGCCCAAAGAGCTCGTCGAGGAACGCCTCGAGCGTCTCATGAGCTATGGCAAGTACAAGGAAGCCGCCGAGCGTTGATCCGGCCGGTCTCGACCTGCGCGGCAAGCAGGTCGCCGTAGGGCTTTCCGGGGGCGTCGATTCGGTAGTCCTCCTGCACCTGTTGCGGCGGGCCGCGACGCGGATTGGTTTTCAGCTCAGTGCGGTGCACGTCAACCACGGCTTGAGTGCGCATGCGGGCGCGTGGGAGCGCCATTGCAGGGCACTGTGCCGCGAGTGGCGCGTGCCGCTCGAAGTACGCCGCGTCAAGGTGGCGAAAAAGGGCAAGGGGCTCGAGGCGGCCGCGCGGGAAGCGCGCCGGTCCGCATTTGCCGGCCTGCGGGCTGAGGTCATCGCGCTTGCGCACCAGCTCGACGACCAGGCGGAGACGGTGCTGCTCAACCTGCTGCGCGGCGCCGGCGTGCGCGGGGCGAGCGCCATGCCGGCGGCAGGCGCAATGGGAAAAAAAACGCTGTGGCGCCCGCTGCTCGCCGTGCCGCGGCGCTCGATCCTCGACTACGCGCGTGCGCGGCGGCTGCGGTGGGTCGAGGATGAATCCAACCGCGACGACGCTCTGACGCGCAGTTTCCTGCGCCTGCACGTGGGGCCGCTGCTGGAGACCCGATTTCCGCGCTGGCGCGAGAGCCTGGCGCGCGCAGCGCGCCATTTCGCCGCGGCCGACGCCGATGCGCGCTTCGTGCTGCGCGAATTCCTGCGCGCACGGGAACTGCGCGCGCCGAGCGAGGCCGGGCTCCTCGACATGCTCAGGCAACTCACCGGGCAGGGCGCGCGCACTGCGATCGCGCACGATGGCGCGCTGCTGCGCGTGTACCGCGGCAGGCTTTCGGTGACCGCGGCGGACCACGCCGCCCCGTTCGCCGTGCTGCGCTGGCGCGGCGAGCGGCGACTGCCGATCCCGGCGCTGGGCGGCGAACTGCGGTTTCGCGACGCCACCGGCCGCGGCATCGACGCGGCGCGCCTGGAGAGGCGCGAGGTCCGCGTGCGGCTGCGCGCGGGTGGGGAGCGCCTGCAACCCGATGCGCGCCGCCCGCGGCGCAGCCTGAAGAATCTGTTCCAGGATGCGGGCGTGCCGCCCTGGGAACGCGCGCGGCTGCCGCTGCTCGAATGCGACGGCACGCTGATCTGGGCGCCGGGCCTGGGCGTGGACGCATCCTGGCGGGCTGGAAAGGATGCGCCGGGGATTGTTCCGGAGTGGCGCAGGCTGCCCGCCGCTGCCGCCTAAGCCATTGTTTTTATGCGGGTCGCGGGCCGCGCGTGCTAGAATCCGGGCCTGACTTTTTCAGGCAACCACGGAGAATCTGTAATGGCGGTCGAGCGCACCCTGTCCATCATCAAACCGGACGCAGTCAGCAAGAACGCGATCGGACAGATCATTGCGCGCTTCGAGAAAGCCGGGCTGCGCCTGGTTGCCGCGCGCATGATGCATCTGTCTCGCGCGCAGGCGGAGGGGTTCTACGCGGTGCACCGCGAGCGGCCTTTCTTCCGCGACCTGGTGGATTTCATGATCTCCGGCCCGGTGCTGGTGCAGGTTCTCGAAGGCAAGGACGCGATCGCAGTGAACCGCGATCAGATGGGTGCCACGGACCCGAAGAAGGCCGCCAAGGGATCGATCCGGGCGGACTTCGCCGATTCGATCGACGCGAACGCGGTGCACGGCTCGGACGGGACGGAGACCGCGTGCACCGAGATCGCGTATTTCTTCCCCGCCTGCGAGGTGTTCGCGCGCTGACATGACGGCTAATCTCCTCGACCTGGACGCGGCCGGGCTGGCCGCCTTCTTCCATGCACACGGCGAAAAGCCGTTTCGCGCGCGCCAGGTGCTGCAGTGGGTTCACCAGCGCCGCGAGCCAGATTTCGCACGGATGAGCGACCTGGCCAAGGCGCTGCGCGTCAAGCTGGCGGCGGCGGCGGTGGTGCGGGCGCCGGAGATCGTCGGCGATCACACGGCCGCCGACGGCACGCGCAAATGGCTGCTCAAAGTGGACGGCGCGAACGCGGTGGACGCGGTGTTCATCCCCGAGACCGGGCGCGGCACGCTGTGCGTGTCGAGCCAGGCCGGGTGCACCCTCGATTGCCCGTTCTGCGCCACCGGCAAGCAGGGCTTCAATCGCAACCTGAGCACCGGCGAGATCGTCGGCCAGTTGTGGCTGGCGAACCGCATGCTCGGCGGCGAGCGCCCGGTGACCAACGTGGTGCTGATGGGAATGGGCGAGCCGCTGCTGAACCTGGACCACGTGATCCCCGCGCTGCGCCTGATGCTCGATGACAACGCCTACGGCCTTTCGCGCCGGCGCGTGACCGTGTCCACCTCCGGCGTGATCCCCGGCATGGACCGCCTGCGCGACGAATGTCCGGTGGCGCTGGCGGTCTCCCTGCATGCGCCCAACGACGCGCTGCGCGACCGGCTGGTGCCGGTGAATCGCAAATACCCGATGCGCGAGCTGCTGCGAGCGTGCGCACGCTATCTGGAGCGGGCGCCGCGCGACTTCATCACCTTCGAGTACGTGATGCTCGACGGTGTCAACGATGCCGACGAGCATGCGCACGAACTCGCGCAAATCGCCGCGCGCGTGAGCTGCAAGTTCAACCTCATTCCCTTCAATCCGTTTCCGGCGACCGAATTCAGGCGCTCGCCGCCCGAGCGCATGCGCGCATTCGCGCAGATCCTGCAGCGCCAGGGCGTCACCGTGACCACGCGCAAGACGCGCGGCGATGGCATCGACGCCGCGTGCGGCCAGCTGGCCGGCCAGGTCACCGACCGCACGCGCCGTACGAACTCGTTGCGCGTCGTGGAGCTGCGTCCGTGACCCGCGCGCTGTGGCTGGCGCTCGCGCTGCTTGCCGGTTGCGCGGCGCAGGCGCCCGAGGGGCCGGTGACCAATACCGGCGTCATCGTCGGCGAGCCCAGCGCGCCGCGCAACCGCGCGCGCATCCACACCGAGCTCGCCACCTTGTACTACGCGAACGGCAGCATGAGCGTCGCGCTGGAAGAACTGCGCATCGCGGTGGCCGCCGATCCGACCTACGCCACCGCGCACGGCATTTTCGGGCTGGTGTACATGGAGCTGCGCGAGAACGACCTCGCACGGCAGAATTTTCAGCGTGCGCTGGGTTACGCGCCTGACGATCCCGACATCAACCACAACTACGGCTGGTTCCTGTGCCAGATCGGCAAGGAAGGCGAGGCCGGAATCGCTCTGGCTGGCGCTGCGCATCGAGCGCCACCTTGGTGCGCGCGCCGCGGAAATGTCCTACGCCAACCAGCTGCGGCGCCGCTTTCCGGGGTCGCCGGAGTTCCAGTCGCTGCAGCGCGGCGCCTATGAGTAGCCTGCCCCCCGGGACCGCCGAGCCGGCGCGCGACGGAAATGTAATGGTCGGCGCCGAACTGGCGCGTGCGCGTGAAGCGGCGGGCCTGAGCCTCGAAGAGGCGGCAAAGCAATTGAAATTCGCGCCGCGCCAGCTGGATGCGCTGGAGCGCGGAGCGCTGGACCGCCTGCCCGGCGGCGCGGCGGTGCGCGGCATGGTGCGCACCTACGCGCGCTTGCTGCAGCTGGATGCGGATCCGCTGGTGGCGCGCGTCCGCGCGTCCGTCGTGGTGCAGGACGCCGAGCGCCTGGCGCAGCGCTTTCGCCAGCCGGTGCCGTTTTCCGACGACAGCAGGCGCTCCAACCTCGCCTATATCGCGTTGTCGCTGGTTCTGCTGGTGGTGGTCGCGGTGGTGGCGTTCGAATGGCGGCAGGAGCGATCGGGTGCGGCGCGGCTGAATTTCGTCGCCGCCGCGCAGCAACCCGCGGAACCCGCGCGTGTGGCGGTCGCAAGTGCGGCGCCCACGCCGATCGCCAGCGTGCAGACCGCCGCTCCCGCCGAGACGCGCCGCGTCGAAGGGGGCTGGCGCCGCATCTCGCTGCAGTTCGAGCGCGAGTCCTGGGTCGAAATCACGAGCGGCAGCGGTAAATTGCTGGTATCGGAGTTGCATGCTGCGGGCGCGGAGCGTGTGGTGGAGGGCTTGCCGCCGTTTTCGGTGGTGATCGGCAACGCGCAATACGTGCGCCTCACCTATAACGACAAGCCGTTCGACCTGATACCGCACGTCAAGGTCGAGGTGGCGCGGTTCACGCTGCAATAGCGATGGGCGAGCGCCGCACATCCCGCCGCGTGATGGTCGGTCCGGTCGCCATCGGCGGCGGGGCGCCGGTCGTCGTGCAGTCCATGACCAACACCGACACCGCGGACGCGGTGGCCACCGCGCACCAGGTGGCGCAATTGTGGCGCGCGGGTTCGGAGCTGGTGCGCATCACGGTGGACACGCCCGAGGCGGCGGCTGAAGTCGCCGGCATCCGCGCGCGGCTGGACGCCATGGGTTGCGACGTGCCGCTGATCGGGGATTTCCATTACAACGGCCACAAGCTCCTGAGCCAGTTCCCGGATTGCGCCAGCGCGCTGGCAAAGTACCGCATCAATCCCGGCAACGTCGGCAAAGGGGCCAGGCGCGACGAACAGTTCGCCACCATGATCGATGCCGCCATGCGCCATGGCAAGCCGGTGCGCATCGGCGTCAATTGGGGCAGCCTCGACCAGGAGTTGCTGTCGCGCCTGATGGATGAGAACGCGCGGCGCACCGAGCCGCTCGATGCCGCACAGGTGATGCGCGAAGCCCTGATCCGCTCGGCGCTCGATTCGGCACAGCAGGCCGAGGCCCTGGGCCTGCCGGCGGAGCGCATCGTCCTGTCCTGCAAAGTGAGCGGGGTGCAGGACCTGATCGGCGTGTACCGCGAGCTGGCGCAGCGCTGCAGCCATGCGCTGCACCTCGGCCTGACCGAGGCCGGGATGGGTTCCAAGGGCATCGTTGCTTCGAGCGTGGCGATGGCCGTATTGCTGCAGGAAGGCATCGGCGACACCCTCCGCGTTTCGCTGACGCCGGAACCGGGTGGCGATCGCACGCGGGAGGTGGTGGTGGCGCAGGAGATCCTGCAGACCATGGGCATCCGGTCCTTCACGCCGATGGTCGCGGCCTGCCCGGGTTGCGGGCGCACCACCAGCACCACCTTCCAGGACCTCGCGTCCAGAATCCAGTCCTACCTGCGCGCGCAGATGCCGCAATGGCGCGAGCGCTTTCCCGGCGTGGAGGAGATGCGCGTCGCGGTAATGGGCTGCGTGGTGAACGGCCCCGGCGAATCGAAGCACGCCGACATCGGCATCAGTCTGCCCGGGACGAACGAGCTGCCGGTGGCGCCGGTGTACGTGGACGGCGCAAGATTGGTGACTTTGAAAGGCGAGCGCATCGCCGAGGAGTTCCAGGCGCTGGTGGAGCAGTACGTGCAGACGAATTACGCGCCCGGGGCGGCCCGCGCCCGTCCCAAGCACATCCCCGTCAAGGCGGCCTGAACGGTGAGCGACGCGATCCAGGCCGTGCGCGGCATGAACGACGTATTGCCCGACGAGGCGGAGCTTTGGCTCTGGTTCGAGGGCGTGGTCGCGGACTGGTTCGCGCGCTACGGTTACCGGCAGGTGCGCACGCCGCTGCTCGAACATACCGGACTGTTTCGCCGCGCCATCGGCGCGGTGACTGACATCGTCGAGAAGGAGATGTACACCTTCACCGACGCGCTCAACGACGAGAGCCTGACCCTGCGCCCCGAGGCCACCGCATCGACGGTACGGGCGGCGATCGAGCACAGCCTGCTGTACGACGGCCCGAAGCGCCTGTGGTATCAGGGGCCGATGTATCGCCACGAGCGCCCGCAGAAAGGGCGCTACCGTGAATTCCACCAGTTCGGCGCCGAAGCGCTCGGCTTCGACGGGCCGGAGGTGGACGCCGAGCTGATCGTGATGTGTGCGGCGCTGTGGAAGGAGCTGGGCCTGGAGGGAATCCGCCTGGAGCTCAATACCATCGGCTCGCCACAGGAGCGCGCAGCGTACCGTGCCGACCTGGTGCGCCACTTCGAGGCCAACGAGGCCAAGCTCGATGCCGACGCCAGGCGCCGGCTGCACTCCAACCCGATGCGCGTGCTCGACTCGAAAAATCCGGCGGTGCAGGAGGTGGCGGCCACGGCCCCGGACCTGATGAAGTACCTGGGCGAAGCGTCGCTGGCGCATTTCCTGGGCCTGCAGCGTTTGCTCAAGGCGGCCGCCGTCCCGTTCACGCTGAACCCGCGGCTGGTGCGCGGGCTCGACTACTACAACTTCACGGTGTTCGAGTGGATCAGCGATCGGCTCGGCGCGCAGGGCACGGTGTGCGGCGGCGGGCGCTACGACGGGCTGTTTGCGCAGCTGGGGGGCAAGCCGGCGTCCGGGGTCGGATTTGCCGCCGGCGTCGAGCGACTGGTGGCGCTGTTGCGCGACGCGGGGCGCAGCGTGCCGCGACGTTTGCCCGATGCCTACCTGGTGCACCAGGGCGAGGGCACGCTGGACTATGCGTTCGCCCTGGGTGAAGAGCTGCGCGCGGCGGGCCACGCCGTGGTGCTGCATGCCGGCGGCGGCGGTTTCAAAGCGCAGATGAAAAAGGCGGACGCCAGCGGGGCGCGGGTGGCGCTGATCGTGGGCGAGGACGAGCTCGGGGCGGGGGCGGTGACGCTCAAGCCGCTGCGCGACGCGCGGCCGCAGGCGCGCGTCGCGCGGGCCGGGCTGGCGCGCCAACTCAAAGATTTTCTCAAGGAATCCTAGCCATGGCGATGCAAAACCTCGATCTGGAAGAACAGGAGAAGCTCGACGAGCTCAAAGCCTGGTGGAAGCAGTACGGCAACCTGATCCTCCTGACGGTGATTGCCGCGGCGATCGCGGTGGCCGGCTGGGGCGCCTGGCGCTGGTACGAGCGCAACGCGGCGCTGCAGGCCAGCCAGTTGTACGAGACGCTGGCGGTGGCTGCGCGCGCAGGCGACGCCAAGGCGCTGCGCGACGCCGGCGGTGCGCTCACCGAAGACCATGCCCGCAGCCTGTACGCCTCGATGGGGGCGATGGCCGCGGCGCGCTTTCACTTCGACCGTGGCGAAGCGAAGAGCGCGAAGGCGCAGCTGCAATGGGTGATCGAGCGCTCGCCTGCGGAAGATTTCCGCGATCTGGCGCGGCTGCGCCTCGCCGCACTGCTGCTCGACGAGAAGGAAACCGACGAGGCGCTCAAGCTGCTGGCAGAAAAGCCGCTGGACGCGTATGCCGCGCAGTTCGCGGCGCTCAGGGGTGACGTCCTGGTCGCGAGGAACCAGCCGGCCGAGGCGCGGGCCGCTTACCAGCTCGCGCTGGAGAATGCGAACGGCAGCGCCGGCGCGTTCCGCGACAGCGTGCAGATGCGCCTGGACGCGCTCGGCAGTTGAGCATGACGCGGAGTGCGGCGCTGGTCCTGCTGCTGCCGGCGCTGGCCGGCTGCTTTGGTTCGGGGCCGGGCGGCCCGAAGCCGGCGGAATTGCCGGTGCTGCAGCAGGCGCGCGAACCCCGCGTGCTCTGGTCTGCCTCCGTGGGCGGCGCGGGCGCCTTCGTATTCCAGCCTGCGCTCGCGGGCGACAGCGTATACGCCGCTGCGCGCGGCGGTACCGTCGTGCGCCTCGACGCCTCGAACGGGCGCGAGATCTGGCGGCAGGGGCTCGATGCACGGCTCTCTGGCGGCGTGGGCGCGGACGCGCGCACGGTGGTCGTCGCGAGCGACGACGGCGACGTGTTCGCGCTCGAGGCCGGCAAGGGCACGCTGCGCTGGCGCGCGCGCGTATCGAGCGAGGTGCTGGCCGCGCCGCGCGTCACCGGCGGGCTGGTCCTGGTGCGCAGCGCCGATAGCCGCGTGTACGCCTTTGGCGTCGAGGACGGCAAGCGGCATTGGGCCTACCAGCGCGCACCCGCGTCGCTGATGGTGCGCACGCCCGCCGGCATGACGCCGGGGGAGGACTCGGTCTACGCGGGTTTTGCCGGCGGCAGGCTGGTGGCGCTGGCGCTGGAAACCGGCGCCGTGCGCTGGGAAGCCGCGGTGGCGCTGCCCAAGGGCGCAACGGAACTGGAGCGCGTGACCGACGTGGTGGGCGATCCGGTGGTGATCGGGCGCGAGGTCTGCGCTGCGGCCTTTCAAGGGAAGGTGGCCTGCTTCGACGCACAGAACGGCAGCCCGCTGTGGGCGCGAGACATGTCCAGCGTGACCGGGGCGAGCGCCGATGCGCGCTACGTTTACGTCAGCGAGGATCGCGGCGCCTTGCACGCCCTCGACCGCAGCAATGGCCGCAGCCTGTGGAAACAGGACCGGCTTGCGCACCGCCAGTTGTCGCTGCCCCTGCCGCTGGACGCGCAGATCGTGGTGGGCGACCTGCAAGGCTACGTACACTTCCTGTCGCGCGACGCGGGGGTGTTCCTGGCGCGCATCGCCACCGACGGCAGCGCGATACGCGCCGCGCCCTTGCGCCTGCCCGGCGGATTCCTGGTGCAGACGCGCGACGGCGGCCTGTTCGCGCTGGCGCCCTAGGCGGAAGCGGCGTTTGAAGCCTGTCATTGCGCTGGTCGGGCGCCCCAATGTAGGCAAGTCCACCCTGTTCAACCGGTTGACGCGCCGCCGGGACGCCATCGTGGTCGACGTGCCCGGCGTGACGCGCGATCGCCACTACGGGGAAGGGCGGCTCGGCGAGCGCCCGTTCTTCGTCATCGACACCGGCGGCCTCGACCCTGGGGCCAAAGACGGCATCTTCGTCGAGATGGCGCGCCAGGCCGCCCAGGCCATCGCCGAAGCCGATGCCGTGGTGTTCCTGACCAATGGCCGGGGCGGGCTGCACGACGACGACAAGCTGATTGCCGCGCGCCTGCGTAAGCTGCCGTCCAAGGTGTGGCTGGTGGTGAATAAGTGCGAGGGCATGGCAAGCGATGCCGCGGTGGCGGAATTCCATGCCCTCGGCCTGGGCATGCCGCAGCCGATCTCCTCGGCGCACGGCGACGGCGTCGCCGACCTGATCGAGGGCGTGCTGGCGGACTTCCCGCGCGCGGGAGAAGACACGGACGAAGCGCGCGACAAGCACCCGCGCGTCGCCATCGTCGGCAGGCCGAACGTCGGCAAATCCACGCTGGTGAACGCGCTGGTCGGCGAGGAGCGCGTGATCGTCTTCGGCGAGCCCGGCACCACGCGCGACGCGATCGAGGTGCCGTTCGAGCGCGCGGGCAGGCGCTACACGCTGGTGGATACCGCGGGTCTGCGCAAGCGCGGCAAGCAGGGCGAGACCACGGAAAAGTTTTCCATCGTCAAGACGCTGCAGGCCATCGAGCAGTCCAACGTCGCCGTGCTGGTGCTGGACGCGGCAGATGGAATCTCCG
The DNA here is from genome assembly GCA_027624175.1 of Pseudomonadota bacterium. Taxonomy (GTDB): domain Bacteria; phylum Pseudomonadota; class Gammaproteobacteria; order Burkholderiales; family SG8-39; genus JAABQT01. Next base: position 13,938 of record JAQBXT010000038.1, read on the forward strand.
AGCAGGACGCGCACGTCGCCGGCTACATCCTGGAGCGCGGACGCGCATTGGTGATCGCGGTGAACAAATGGGACGCGGCAGGCAAGGATGCCCGCGAGGGCATCAAGCGTGAACTGGCCTGGAAGTTCGTGTTTCTGGGTTTCGCCGAAACGCATTACCTGTCGGCCAAGAGCGGCAAGGGACTCGGCGAGCTGATGCGCTCGGTCGACGCAGCCTACGCCGCGGCGATGGCCAAGATGTCGACGCCCAGGCTGACGCGCACGCTGATCGCCGCGGTGGAGCGCCAGCCGCCGCCGCGCAAGGGAATGCGGCGTCCCAAGCTGCGCTACGCGCACCAGGGCGGCCAGAATCCGCCGCGCATCATCGTGCACGGCAATTCGCTCGACGAGCTGCCGGACAGCTACCGGCGCTACCTGGAGGGCGTGTTCCGCGACACGTTCGAATTGCGCGGCACGCCGATGCGCGTGGAATTCCGCACCGGGCGCAATCCCTATGCGGGCCGCGGGCCCACGCGACAGCGGCGCAAGATGGAGCAGTAGTCGCCGACCACGAAACCGCAAGGGCTGGGTAAGATGCGCCGCAATGACCCCAGCGCTGCGGCTGTCGGCGTATTTCTGCGCATATTTCCTGTACGCCGGCGCTCTGGTGCCGTACTTCGCGCTGTATCTCGCCGCGCGCGGCTACGACGCGGGCCAGATCGCGGTGGTGCTCGCGATGCCGCAGCTCGCGCGGGTAGTTGCGCCGGCGTTCTGGGGCTGGCTGGCCGACCGCACCGGGGCCGCGCGCGCCATCGTGGTGCTGTCGGCCGCGGCCGTGCTGGGAGGATTCGCGCTGCTCTACGCGTTCGATGGTTACGCGGCGACAGTGGCGATCATGCTGGGTATGAGCCTGATTTCCGCCGGCGCGCTGCCCATCGTGGAGGCGCTCACGCTCGGTTCGCTGGAGGGGCGCACTGAGCGCTACGGCCCGATCCGGCTCTGGGGATCGGTTGGATTCATCGTCGGGGTGCTCGCTACCGGCGCCTGGCTGGATGCGCAGGCGCCGCAATCGCTGCTCGGCGTGATCATCGCGCTTGCCGCGCTGACGCTGGCGGTGTCATTCGCCATGCCGGCCGGGCGCGTGACGGGCGTCGCAGGGACCGCAGACCCGCGGCTCATGGCGATCGCCGCGCGTCCCGAGGTGCTCGCGTTCTTCGCCGCGTGCATCTGCATGAACGTCGCACACGGCACGCTGTACGCGTTCTACTCCATCTACCTGGAGGCGGAGGGCTACAGCAAGACCGCGATCGGCGTGCTCTGGACGCTGGGCGTGCTGGCTGAAATCGTCCTGTTCCTGTTTCTGCCGCGGCTGCTGCGACGCTTCAGCCTGCGTGCCGTGCTGGCCGCGAGTCTCGCCTGCGCGGCCCTGCGCTTCGCCCTCATTGGCTGGTTCGTGCAATCCCTGTGGCTGCTGGTGTTCGCCCAGCTGCTGCACGCCGCAACCTTCGGCGCCTTCCATGCTTCGTCGGTGGCGATGGTGCATCGACTGTTCACGGGCCGGTTGCAGGCGCGCGGCCAGACCCTCTTTTCCAGCCTGGCCTACGGGTTGGGCGGCGGCGCCGGAACGCTGCTGGCGGGCTGGAGCTGGGCGGCGCTGGGGCCGGAGCTCAGCTTCACGCTGAGCGCCGCGTTCGGGCTGGCGGGCGCGGTGCTCGTCATCTGGCGCGTGCGCGTGTAGGCTCTTGCCATGTTTGCCAGATCACTGCTTGTTCTTGCGTTGCTCGCCGCCGCCGGTTGCCAGACGGTGCAGACGACGCAGGCGGGCGCGGTCGGCGTGGACCGGCAGCAGTCGATGCTGCTGTCGGCCAACGAAGTCAACCGGGGTGCAGCGAAGGCCTACCTGCAGGTCACCGGGGAAGCGAAGAAGAAGGGTGCGTTGAACAAGGATGCGGCGCAGACGGAGCGCGTGCGCCGCATCGCGCAGCGGCTGATTCCGAGGACCGCGGCGTTTCGGGCCGATGCGCCTTCCTGGCAATGGGAGGTGAACGTCATCGAGTCGAAGGACGTGAACGCATGGTGTATGCCGGGCGGCAAGATCGCGGTGTACACCGGCCTGATCGAACGGCTGCAGGCGACGGACGAAGAGATTGCCGCAGTCATGGGCCACGAGATCGCCCATGCGCTGCGCGAGCACGGGCGCGAGCGCGCCTCGCAAGCGATGGCGCAGGGCATCGCGCTCAGCGTGCTCGGCGCCGCCGCGGGCGTGTCGCGCGGCGGCCTGGACCTGACGCAGATGGTGCTGCAGTACACGTTCAACCTGCCGAACTCGCGCGAGCACGAAACCGAAGCCGACCGCATCGGGGTCGAACTGGCGGCCCGCGCCGGCTACGATCCGCGCGCGGCCATCAGCCTGTGGGAGAAGATGGGCAAGCTGGGCGGCGGCCAGCCGCCGGAGTTTGCCTCGACGCACCCCTCGCATGCCACCCGCATCGCCGACCTGAGAGTCTATTCCGCCAAAGTTCTGCCGCTCTACGAAGCGGCCCGGCCCGCGCGCTGAGCGCGGCGCATTGCCGGGCGTCGCCTGTGCCATAATTCTTCGTTTCCGCAGCGCCGCAAAATGGATCGCACGCTCTACGACAAACTCTGGGACAGCCACCTGGTGCACACCGGGGAAGACGGCACCGCGCTGATCTACATCGACCGCCACCTGGTGCATGAAGTCACCAGTCCGCAGGCCTTCGAGGGACTGAAACTCGCGGGTCGCAAGCCCTGGCGCATGGAATCCGTGGTCGCCACCGCCGACCACAACACACCGACCACCGGTTGGGAACGCGGCATTAACGGCATCGTCGACCCGACCTCGCGCATCCAGGTGGAGACGCTGGACGCCAACATGCGCGAGCACCGCGCCAAGGCTTACTTCCCGTTTCTCGACAAGCGCCAGGGCATCGTGCACGTCATCGGTCCGGAGCAGGGCGCGACGCTGCCCGGCATGACCGTGGTGTGCGGCGATTCGCACACCAGCACGCACGGCGCCTTTGCGTGCCTGGCGCACGGCATCGGCACCTCGGAAGTCGAGCACGTGCTGGCCACGCAGTGCCTGGTGACGAGGAAGATGCAGAACATGCGGGTCAACGTCGAGGGCACGCTCGCGCGCGGCGTCACCGGCAAGGACGTCGTGCTGACGATCATCGGCAGGATCGGCACCGCGGGCGGCAGCGGCCATGCCGTCGAGTTCGCGGGCAGCGCGATCCGCGCGCTGACCATGGAAGGTCGCATGACCGTGTGCAACATGGCGATCGAGGCCGGCGCGCGTGCCGGCATGGTGGCGGTTGACGATGCGACCATCGATTACCTGAAAGGCAGGCCGTTTGCGCCCGCGGGCCCGGATTGGGACGTAGCAGTCGCGTATTGGCGTACGCTGAAGTGCGATGCGGGCGCGAAGTTCGACCGCGAGATCACGCTGCGCGCCGAGGAGATCCTGCCGCAGGTGTCCTGGGGCACCTCACCGGAGATGGTGGTGTCGGTGGACGCGGAAGTGCCGGATCCGGAGCGCGAGAAGGACGCGATCAAGCGCGAAGGCATGGAACGCGCGCTGCAGTACATGGGCCTCAAGCCACGCACCAAGATTACCGACATCAAGCTCGACAAGGTCTTCATCGGCTCCTGCACCAACTCGCGCATCGAGGACCTGCGCATCGCGGCGGCGGTGGTGAAGGGCCGGCGTGTGGCGCCGAACGTGCGCCTCGCCATGGTGGTGCCGGGCTCCGGCCTGGTGAAGGCGCAGGCGGAACGCGAAGGGCTCGACAAGGTGTTCAAGGACGCGGGATTCGATTGGCGCCAGCCGGGGTGTTCTATGTGCCTGGCGATGAACGCCGACCGGCTCGAGCCGGGCGAGCGCTGCGCCTCGACGTCCAATCGCAATTTCGAGGGCCGCCAGGGCGACGGCGGGCGCACCCACCTCGTGAGCCCGGCGATGGCCGCGGCCGCAGCGGTGTCGGGCCATTTCGTCGACATCCGGCAGTGGCGCTGATTCGCCATGGATAAGTTCACCGTGCACAACGGCGTCGTCGTGCCGCTCGATCGCGGCAACGTCGATACCGATCAGATCATCCCGAAGCAGTTCCTGAAGTCGATCAAGAAGACCGGCTACGGGCCGAACCTGTTCGACGCCTGGCGCTACCTCGACCACGGCGAGCCGGGCATGGATCACGCCAGGCGCCCGGCCAACCCGAACTTCGTGCTGAACGATCCGCGCTACCGGGAGGCCACGATCCTGCTCGCGCGCAGGAACTTCGGCTGCGGCAGCTCGCGCGAGCACGCGCCCTGGGCGCTGCTCGACTACGGTTTTCGCTGCGTCATCGCGCCCTCGTTCGGCGACATCTTCTACAACAACAGCTTCAAGAACGGCCTCCTGCCGGTGGTGCTGCAGGAGGCCGAGGTCGATCGCCTGTTCTACGAGTGCGCGTCGTTTCCCGGCTTCCGGTTCACGGTGAACCTGGACGCGCAGACGGTGTCCACGGCGGACCGCTCTCAGGTGATGCGCTTCGAGGTCGACACCTTTCGCAAGTACTGCCTGCTGAACGGCCTCGACGAGATCGCCCTTACGCTGCAACACAAGGACAAGATCCAGGCCTTCGAGGCGAAACGCCTGCAGCAGTTTCCCTGGCTGATGCGGTGAGTCGATGAACATCGCGGTGCTGCCCGGGGACGGGATCGGAACAGAGATCATCGCCCAGGCGGTGAGGGTGCTGCGCCGCCTCGAGCTGCCGTTGGAGCTCGAGGAAGCGCCGGTCGGCGGGGCGGGCTACGAGGCGGCGGGCGACCCGCTCCCCGAGGCCACGCTGCGCCTGGCACGAGACGCCGATGCCATCCTGTTCGGCGCCATCGGCGGGCCGCGGTACGACGCGCTGCCGCGCGACAAGCGCCCCGAGCGCGGCCTGCTGCGCCTGCGCAAGGAACTCGGCCTGTTCGCCAATCTGCGTCCGGCGCAGGTGTATCCGGAACTGGCGCAGGCCTCCAGCCTCAAGCCCGAACTGGTGGCCGGGCTCGACCTTCTCATCGTGCGAGAGCTGACGGGCGACATCTACTTCGGCGAACCGCGCGGCATTGCCACACTGGCCAACGGCGAGCGCGAAGGCGTAAACACCATGCGCTACCGCGAAAGCGAGATCCGGCGCATCGCGCGCGTGGCCTTCGAGGCCGCGCGCAAGCGCGGCCGCAAGCTGTGTTCCGTGGACAAGGCGAACGTGCTGGAGACCACGGAACTGTGGCGGCAGGTGGTCGGCGCGCTCGGCAAGGACTACGCCGACATCGAGCTCTCGCACATGTACGTGGACAACTGCGCCATGCAGCTGGTGCGCAACCCGAAGCAGTTCGACGTCATCGTCACCGGCAACCTGTTCGGCGACATCCTCTCGGACGAAGCATCGATGCTGACCGGGTCGATCGGCATGCTGCCTTCGGCCTCGCTGGATGAGCGCGGCAAGGGCCTGTACGAGCCGATCCATGGCGCGGCGCCCGACATCGCCGGCAAAGGCGTCGCCAATCCGCTCGCCACCATTATTTCCGCGGCGATGATGCTGCGCTACTCGCTGCAGCGTGCGACCGAGGCGGACCGGGTCGAGGCCGCGGTGCGCAAGGTGTTGCAGGCGGGGCTGCGCACGGGCGACATCTATACTGCGGGCATGCGCAAGGTCGGCACGCAGGAGATGGGGGACGCCGTGGTCGCTGCGCTATGAAGGACAGTCAATGCTGAGAGTGGGAATCGTCGGCTGGCGGGGCATGGTGGGATCGGTGCTCGTGCAACGCATGCGCGAGGAGGGCGATTTCGACCATGTCGAGCCGGTGTTCTTTTCGACGTCGCAGGCCGGCGGCAAGGGGCCGGCCACCGGCAGGGACTCGGGGCCGGTGCAGAGCGCCACCGACATCGCGGCGCTGAAGGCGCTGCCGGTGATCATCGCCTGCCAGGGCAGCGATTACACCAATGACGTTTATCCGCGGCTGCGTGCGGCTGGCTGGAAAGGCTACTGGATCGATGCCGCGAGCGCGCTACGCATGCTGGACGACGCCGCAATCATCCTTGACCCGGTGAACATGCCGGTGATCGAGCGCTCGCTTGCCTCGGGCGTACGCAACTACATCGGCGGCAACTGCACGGTAAGCCTGATGATGATGGGCATGGCTGGGTTGTTTCGCCACGACCTGGTGGAATGGATGACCAGCATGACCTACCAGGCCGCCTCTGGCGCGGGCGCCGCCTGCATGCGCGAACTCGCCGAGCAAATGGCGCACCTGGGCGATGCCGTGAAGCCGACGCTCGCCGATCCGGCGTCGAGCGCGTTGGACATCGACCGGGGTATCGCCGGGGCGATGCGCAACGGCGGGTTGCCGAAGGCGCAACTTGGCCACCCTCTGGCCGGGAGCCTCCTGCCATGGATCGACAAGGACATGGGCGACGGCCAGAGCCGCGAGGAGTGGAAGGGACAGGCCGAGGCCAACAAGATTCTGGGCCGCAGCGAGCGCCCGATCCCGGTGGACGGCATCTGCGTGCGCATTGGCGCGATGCGCTGCCACAGCCAGGCGCTCACCATCAAGCTGCGCAAGAGCGTGCCGCTGGATGAAATCGAAGGCATCGTCGCCGAGGGAAATGAATGGGTGCGCGTAGTGCCGAATCGTCGCGAGGAGTCGCTCGCCGAGCTGACGCCGGCGGCAGTGACGGGCAAGCTCTCGGTGCCGGTCGGTCGCCTGCGCAAGCTGCCGATGGGTGGGGACTACCTGGCGGCCTTCACGGTGGGCGACCAGCTGCTGTGGGGGGCGGCGGAGCCGCTGCGCCGCATGCTGCGTATCCTTCTGGACGCCGGTGTCCGATAGCGGAAAATCCCTGCCTACTGAGGCGGGTGGCAGAAAAACCGAGAAAAGGTCTCAGCTTGCAGGCCTAACAGCCTGTTGAAAAATCCTCTGAACAATGCTCGCGATGCGATGTCACAGTGAGAGCGTTGTTCAAGGGA